>JBARVK010000647.1:0-1987 GCA_049646225.1 Nodosilinea sp. | reverse complement strand
CGGAAAGGACTAGTCGATCATCGGTTTAAATGTCTGTTCTGCAAATGAACCTTTGGGGAACTACAGTCAGCCGCTCTTCTTCCCACTTCCTCTCCTCCCCATCACCCAATTACTCCATCCCCCCCACCTTCACTATCTCCTCATCTCCTCATCTCCTCATCTCCTCATCTCCTCATCTACGCCCACTTCACCTCCGCAGGCTTCGTCTCGACGAGCAGTTTGCCACGGGAGAACACCTGGGTAACCGCAGCACGGCGGCGGATGGCATCGTAAGGACTGGTAGCGTCTAGGACGATAAGACTGGCGGGTTTCCCGACTTCGATGCCGTAGGTCTCTTGAACAGCGAGGGTTTTGGCACCGTTAGCGGTAATCATGTCGTAGCAAGCGGCAATTTCGTCCTGACCGGTCATTTGGCAAACGTGGACGGCCATGGCCGCCACATCGAGCATGTTGCCGGTGCCCAGGGTATACCAGGGATCTTGGACACAGTCGTGGCCTAGGCTGACGTTGAGGCCCTGCTGCCAGAGTTCTTTGACGCGAGTGACGCCGCGCCGCTTGGGGTAGGTGTCGGTGCGGCCCTGAAGGGTGATATTGATCAGCGGGTTGGCAATGAAGTTGATCTGCGATCGCCCCAGTAGCCCCATGAGCTTAAAGGCGTAGGCGTTGTTGTAGCTGGCAAAGGCGGTGGTGTGGCTGGCGGTGACCCGATCGCCTAGCCCCGATCGCACAGCACAGGCGGCTACCACCTCCAGAAAGCGCGACTGATCATCGTCAATCTCGTCACAGTGAATGTCAATTAGGCGATCGTAGTGCTGGGCCAATTCAAAGATCTTGTGGACCGACTGCACGCCGTCTTCACGGGTCATTTCGTAGTGGGGAATGCCGCCCACGGCGTCGGCCCCCAGCTCTAGAGCTGTTTCCATCAGCTCTAGGTTACCGGGGCTGCCGTAGAGCCCATCCTGGGGAAAGGCGACCACCTGCACGGTGATCCAGTCTTTGACGGTGTCGCGCACCTCCAGCAGGGCCTTGAGTGCCACCAAGTTTGCCTCGCTGACGTCGGCGTGGGTCCGCACAAACAGCGTGCCCTGCTGGGCCTGGAGTTTGAGGGTGGCGATCGCGCGTTCCCTGACATCTTCCAGGGTGAGTGACTGTTTGCGATCGCGCCAGATCTCAATTCCTTCAAACAGCGTGCCGCTCTGGTTCCATCGAGGTTGACCCGCCGTGAGAGCTGAATCGAGGTGGATATGCGATTCTACAAACGGTGGGCTGACCAGCTTGCCGCCTACAGTGAGTTCCCGGCTGGCGGCGGTCTCCAGATGGGGTGCAATCGCCCCAATCATCCCCTGGTTCAATCCAATGTCGACTACAGCACCGCTGATAAGCCGACATTCCCGAAGAATACAATCCATAAAGCTTGCTCTGGGGCTAACTCGAATATAGGGCTGGCTCTGACTATACCAAGTCGGCCGAGGCGAAGACAGACCTTGAGAGACTACCAAAACTTAGATTTGAAAATGTCCCCGGCATAGCCATAGCGGCTAGCCGGGGACACTTACAATTGGATACTTGAGGCTGATAGTTGGGGTACCGTAAAGAGTTATGAATAGCTCACCGGTCTCGGACGGGAACCCTTAGCAGGCCGAAGTCGCAAACAGCCCTGGAGCATAGGCCTCAATGACTTTGCCGGTACGCGCACAGGTAATCATAAGATAGTCACAGGCCGCGCACTGAGTGCGCACCAGTTGGTCTGGGTGAATATGGTGCCTTTCGGCCAAATGCCCACAATTAGGACAATGAACTTGTTGAGAATGACCAATCATGTTGTGACTCCGGCAGCGTTTTAATGAATAAATCGAAATTGTTATCTGTGAACTGTTTTAATCAAAAATAATCTCGCAATAGATAGTCTTACTGCGAGAACTGGTGATAAAGTTGCAGGCTAAAGTACTGCGTTACCTGTGGTTTTTATTATTACGTTGTTTTATAG
>JBARVK010000646.1:0-3260 GCA_049646225.1 Nodosilinea sp. | reverse complement strand
GCGATCGCCACCATTTTTGCCCATCACACCTGGGCAGGTATTTCCCGCTAAGCATTTGTAAAACCCAGGGGCCAAAGCCGTCGAAAGCGAGCCCCTGGGATACCCCGACTAAGGAGCATTCATATTCTATGGCTACCAAAGCACAGCAGCAGATCCTGGCCCAGATAAAGGCCAAGGGGGTCTATGAAACCACCAGCGATCGAAGTGCAAAATCAGCTCGAGATCTAGCCGATCAGGGAGTGCAGCACATTTACAGCTGTGAGCTGCCCGATACCCCAGGCAAGATTAAACACCGCTTTGCTCAGCGCCAAGACTGTTGCTAAATCATGCCGCGCCGCGCCTCTCCTGGGGGGCGCTTTTTGTCGTTTTAAAGAGGACATCACATTATGAATCTGATGCACGGGGCATTTGCCCTAGTCATTCTCGGCACCGCAATTCCCAGTCTCAGCAACCTCGGCGACTTCTCCTCCAAAGTCACCACCGCCCGCGCCGAAGCCAGTCGCATCGGCGACGACATGACCGAGCTGCAACTCGCCCAGCAAGAGCAAGAGCAGAAAAATGAGATGGCGATCGCCCGCTATCAAGATGGCTGCATCCCGGTGGTGAGCGTTGACCAGCAGCGCTACGTCTCCCTCGTGCTCAATCTGCCCGTCATCGACAGCGCCTCTAACCAACCCATCCCCGTAGGCTCCGTCGTCTGCGATGCCCTCGGCAATACCGGCATCATCACCGACGACGATGCCGACCCCAACACCCCAGGCATTACTCAAAAAATGGCCTTTACCGGCGATAAGGCGATCGTCGATGCTCGCCTGAGCCAGTACCAGGGCGCAGCCTACTACATGCCATCAAATTAAGCCCCACCAACCTTTTGGAGATTTATCTATGACGACCTATACCTACAAACAACGCCGCTCAACCCAAAAATCAGGAGCCAAAACCGCGCGCCAGCTGCTCTACTGGCTGGCCATTTGTGTGGCCTGCGTCGTAGCAGGGGCAAACATGATTCCTTACTGCAAAGCGGTCTCGCTGGCCCTGATCAACATCTTTGACCTGCAAGGCTTGGTCGGCTTTTTCGGCAATCGTGCCCTGGCCATCATCTCAGTCCCCGTTGGAATCGTGCTGTGGGCCTTCATCCAAACAGCAGAGGCATACCCGATTCTGCTGAAGCACGACCGCAAGCTAATGCGGCTGATTGCCCTAGAGGCCGACTCCACCGACTACCTCCAGGTAAATGAGAACGACGACCCCGCCCTAGTGCGGCTGAAGGAGTGGTACAACCGTTTTCCCCTGCTCAGCATTCGCACCGCCAACCGGGCCAGCCTAGTCGCCTACCTCGTGGATACCTTAATCTGCCTGAGTGTCTTCCCCCCCGTGGAGGGAGGCTTTGGGAAGCTAGTATTTGTGATTTTTACGGGTCAATGGGGGCTAGTCAACTGGGGCAGTGTGGGGCTGATCGTCACCATGCTGTTCTGCTTTGAAATGATGGTGCGCTTCATCCTGTTTCTCGGCCTGCAATGGCACTACATGAAGCGAGCCCACAGCTAGAAAATACGGCACTCAGGGGGCATCACCGCCCCCTTATTTTTAGGTGAAATCATGACCAACTTAGTGACCACACAACCCCTTTGGATTGACACCGCCGAAGATGCTGCCGAAGGAATGCACAACCCCAAGCTCTACATCGGCGGGGGCCTGGCCGGTGGGCTACTCCTAGGTAGTCTGCTCAATCCCCTCTCGGGTATTGCCGCTCTGGCCTACGGCATTTACCTCGCCTGGGATGCCAACGAGCGCAACAGCGACCAGATAGAGGCCGTCGGCGATGGGTTGATTGCCCATCTGCTCGACAAAAAGCAGCTGCGCAAATACCAGGCCGATGTAGGGGCAGACCAGGTGCAGGCAGAACTTGCCCAGGCGATCGGTCGTGAGCTGAGGCTTTCAGACGATGCCGAAACGCTAGCCAAGTCATTAGGCCTACTGGGCAAACCCAAGGCACTGCCCCCCGCCGACAAGCCCACACCAGAGCATGCCCAGGGCGACACAGCGACACCCCCTCCTATAGGGGCGGCGACGGTCGTCGACGACATCCGGCAACAGTCACAGCCCGCTATCGCCATAGGTTCTAGCGCCCCGTGGGACGAGGATGAAAATCAGTGCGACGCTATTGCGACGGTCGTCGATGACAAAAACGTATCCGTCATCGACGACCATCGCACCATTTTCGATGACAAATCACCATACGGCCTAGACAAGCTGCGCGGGGTGTCAATGCGGCAGTTTAAAGAGCAGCTCACCCGCCTCGGCATCACCGCAGAGTCAGGAAACTTCAAATCGGTTGAATTGCTCAAGTACCCAGGGGCATCGACCATCGTTGAGCAGCGGCTTAGATCCTTTTGGAAAGAATTTGGATCTACTCGCATTCCCCACGCCGTCTACTTCGTGTTTGGCCTCCAGTCTGGAGGCAATCGCTCAGATCAATTTAAGCAGCAGTACGAAGATGCAAAACTGTGGGTTAGCAACTGGTTTAAGGAGAATTTAGGCGATGAATAATGCTGCCAGATTAAGCTAGCCTTAGCCAACACCATGCGCCCCCGGTTGAGAGGCCGGGGGCTTTTTTTAGTAAAGATGCACCTCGTCCAAGGTGTAAATGAAGCTGCGGTACTCCCACCCCTGAGCTAACTGCCAATCACTTTTAAACCCCTTGGTATTGTGAATCCCAAAGAAATCTCCCCTTGCCTTGTAACTGCCAGGTGGAATCTGAAACGTGATCGGTGTGCCTACGGTCCCATAGGGCGGTGGGTTATCCCGGCTGTAGGTCGTACACTCTTCACACGCTGGCATTTTTAGCTCTACGCGCTCGCCAGTATCTTTAGTCAAAACAACAGTGAGTGCATCAGGTGAACCATTAATGAATGTCACCGTCGAGGCCGTTCCACCGACTTCTTGATACGGGTCTGGTGGGGGAAAGTTCGCTAGATTTTGCTCATCTACTTGCCCGAAACCTGTGCCTTCACCAGAATTGCCTAAGGCCGTGAACTGAGGCCAGGTGGTGTAACCATGGGTCGAAAAAGCAAATACCCCTGAAGCAACCACTACAAACGCTGTTGCCGCTGGTGATTGCTTATAAGGCGTTTGGCTCTGGGGTTTAATGGTTGGGCTTGAGCGAATGAAAGAGTATTTGTCTCTCTTCACGTTTTTCACTTTCCGCCGCTTAAGGGTTTCGCCCCTCGCCCATAGCCAAAAGCCTCCTATCAGCAAAA
>JBARVK010000645.1:0-7664 GCA_049646225.1 Nodosilinea sp. | reverse complement strand
GGGCCGGGTCGCGCAGGCGATCGGCCAGCGTAGCGGGGGGTAACTCAGCGGGCACGGGCTCTAGGCCAAGCTCCTCCGGCGCTCCCGCTGAAACTGGGTCCGACACCGGGTCGGCGGCTGGGGGTGGCGCTGGCTGGGGCTGAGGTGTTGGCTGGGTCAACTGCTGAGGCGCAGCCGGTGCTGCCCTGGTTACGGGCGGGGATTGAGGGGCCTTAGCGACAGAGACTGCAGCGGTTGGCACCGCCTCTGTCGCGGCGTTTGGGGTGGCCGGTAGCCGGACGACATCGATGACCGCTGCCGGATCGCTCAGCTCGCTTGGCGCTTGAGCCTCGGGATGACTCCCCGGCATGGGCATTCCCAGCAGCAGGCCGTGCATGCCGATCGAAACGGCCACCAGCACCCCTCCCCCCGACCAGCGGAGAGCGCGGGTGCCCACCCGACGTTTGAGAGGAAGTGTCATAGTCATATCCGTTGCTTTGCGCCCGTGCTATGTCAGGATTTTCCCTTCTAAAGGTGGCACAACTTTGAGAGGCTGTTACCGGTGAACAGACAGTTTTAATATTGTCGTCGTGTGCTATTAACCTAAGGCGATCGGGGCGTTGAGACAGCGGGCAAAATTTATCGTTGTTTGCCGTTACCCTAAGGCTGTCGAGGCTTTAAAGAAGGGGCACAACCATGCGGCGAGAAGACTTGACCCTACTGACAGCGGGCCTGCTGCTGGTGCTAACCGCGATTCTTTTAGTCGCCCTAGAGCCTCGCCCGTCCACCGTTGCTCCCTCCCCTGAGGTCCCTACTGAGGTCACTGCCGTGCCCACCCAGCTTTTAACCGATCCGTTCCTGCAGTACCCTACCCCCGGCACTGTACGGGTTGTGTGGTTTACCGAGTTTGAGGGCCAAGACCACCAGGTCCGTTGGGGGGCACCGGATCAGCCCTCCAACGCTAACTTACCCAATCTGGCCCCGGCTCTTACCACCCAGCTGAGCCGTACCCGAGAAGACCAGGAGTCGCGGCTTGACCACCCCAACTTTGCTGACCTCCAGCAGACGGTACGGCGATCCATCTGGCGACATGAGGCCGTCGTTACCGGGTTGCCAACCGGGCAGCGAGTGCCCTACCAGGTGGCCAGCACCGGCCCCGATGGCACAGTGGTCGAAAGTCGTGTGTTTACCCTGGCCGGAGCCCCGATCGACGGGCAGCCGCTCAAAATTTTACTCACCTCTGACCACCAAAACATGCCGATGACCGCTACCAACCTGCAAAAGGTGACCGAAACCCTGGGCCGGGTAGACGCGGTCTTTTTTGCCGGCGATCTGGTCAATATCCCCGATCGCGCCTCTGAGTGGTTTGACGACAGCCGGGGCTGCGGATTTTTCCCCTGTTTGCAGGGCAATACGAGCTATGCCCTGGAGCGCGGAGGCCGTACCGTGCGCTACCGGGGGGGCGAAATCATTCAGCACGCGCCGCTGTTCCCGACCTTGGGCAACCACGAGGTTATGGGGCGTTTTACCGCGACGGCTCCGTTGAAAGAGCAGTTTAACCAGCCCATGCCCCGCTCGGTGGCGGTTGACCTGTACGAGGCCAATGCCGACCTGTATAACCCCAGCGGTGACCCCGATCTGCGCCGCCAGTGGATTATCGACAATTCCTTTAACAGCGACACCTACGAGGCCCTGTTTAGCCTGCCGGTGAGCCAGGTGCCCAACCCCGATCGCGCTGAGGTCACCAGCCGCTACTACGCCATTACCCTGGGCGACATTCGCCTGGTATCGCTCTATGTCACCCAGATCTGGCGGCCCTACCGTCTAGATACCACGGTGCAAGGCCGCTACCAAGAGCGCGAGGCCGACCTCGGGACGCCGCAAAACTGGGGCTACGGCCAGCACATTTTTGAACCGATTGAGCGGGGCAGTTTGCAGTACCAGTGGCTAGAACAGGAGCTGGCCAGCGACGCCTTTCGCCAGGCCCGCTACAAAGTGGTGATGATGCACCATCCGCCCCACACCCTGGGCGACAACATTGTGCCTGCCTTCACAAACCCGGTACCGCACTACGATCGCGATGCCCAGGGCCGACTTACCGCTGTGCGCTACAAGTACCCTCGCGCCGACGACTCCATTGCCCGTGACCTGATCCCTCTCCTAGAACAGGCCGGGGTTGACCTGGTGTTCTACGGCCACTCGCACCTGTGGAACCGGTTTGTGTCGCCCCAGGGCACCCACTACCTCGAAACCTCAAATGTGGGCAATTCCTACGGGGCCTTCTGGCAGGATGCCGCCCGTCCGGTGCCGCCAGAAACCATCGAGGGTTCGACAATAACCTACTCCCCTGCGGACTACATCGCCCAGGGCGACCCCAATGGCCTGGAGCCTGTGGTACCCACCCTCGCCCCCCTGCTCGACGACAGGGGCCAACCGCTGCCCTATGTCGCCAGTAATGACATCACCGTTTTTAGCATATTTGAAACCGAGACGGGGACTGTCAGCAGCTACTACTTCGATACGCGGCGGCCGGGTTCGGCGGTGGTGAAGTTTGATCAGTTCAGGGTGGGGGAGTAGGGGAGATGGGGAGATGGGGAGTGATGGAGTGTAGGGGAGTGATGGGGTGATGGAGTGGGGGCGTAGGGGAGATAGGGCGTAGGTAGGGGTTAGGAGGGGGTTTGGTAGGATTCGGTGGCGAGGAAGTGACCAATCAGGTACAGTGAGCCGCACAGCACCTTGAGGGAGGCTGGGGTGGAGCTTAGGGCGGTGAGCCCGGCGTGAAGCGAATCGTGGATTTCACAGTGAGCTAGGGCGGGGCAGACGGAGCGCGCGATCGCCGCTAGGTCCTGCGGTGGGGCGGTTTCGTGACCCGGTACCGGCACCAGGTGCAGAGTATCGCCGGGGCGCAGCAGGGCCGTCAAAATATCGCGGTGGTCTTTGGTGGCGAGCATGCCCATGAGCCAGGCTGTTCCCCCGGTTGCCCCGGACTGGCTGGCCCACCAGCGATCGACGTAGTGGCGCAGCACCTCGGCGGCGGCGGGGTTGTGAGCTCCGTCGATGAGCAGCGGGTAATGCGTGGCATCGTGGCCCCAGGTCACCCACTGCAAGCGACCTGGCCAGCGGGTCTGCCCCATACCCTGGACAATGGCTTGATCTGAAATCGCCCAGCCTTGCTGGCGCAGGCGGTGGAGAGCGGCGATCGCCACGGCGGAATTGAGCAGCTGATGCTCGCCCAGCAGGGCCAGGGGATAGGTAATCGCCTCATCACCGCTGCCGTAGCGAGCCAGGCCGTTGCCCACGGGTACCGCCGGGTTGACCCACACGGCAGCGCAGTTTAGTGCGGCAATTCGAGCCTTGACCACCGCCGCCGCCTCAGGGGGGAGTAGGCCAATAACAGCTGGGCGCTCAGCCTTGAGGACTCCCGCCTTCTCGCCAGCAATATCGGCCAGGGTAGGGCCTAGGCGCTGCCAATGTTCCCGGCTGAGAGAGGTGATCACGCTGACCAGGGGGGCATCCACCACGTTGGTCGCATCGAGACGGCCCCCCAGCCCCACTTCCATCACCGCCAGATCAACCTCAGAGGCGGCAAAGTGGAGCCAGGCGGCGGCGGTAAACACTTCAAACTGCGTAGGTGAAGGCTGATCGGGGTCAATGGCCGCCACCACCTGGTGCAGCCGGTTAATTAGATCCTGGGTCTGAATGGGGGCGTTGTTGATTGTAATGCGCTCTCGCCAGCTCACCAAATGGGGCGAGGTGTAGCGCCCGACCCGGTAGCCCGCCGCCTGGAGCACCGCCGCCAGATAGGCGCATACCGACCCCTTGCCATTGGTGCCTGCCACATGCACGATGGGAACCCGCGCCTGGGGGTTTCCCAGGGCTCCTAACAACCGCTGAATGCGCTCTAGGCCTAGTTCTACCCCAAAGCGGCCAAAGGGGGCGAGCAGCGCGTGTATAGGTTGGTCTGGCGGAACTGGAGTTTGTACCACGGGCATTAAGGTGGGTTCTGGACTGGAGAATCGGGCTGGGCAAACGGTGTTTGTCCCGACGTAAGCCGCCTGTCGGTAATCGGGCCTATGCAATTCGAATTTGGTCTAAGAAGGGTTATTGGGTAACGGCTCAGAAGTGTCTCATGCGCATCTCCACGAAAAAGGCGCAGCGGACTGCTGCGCCTGGAATGAAGTTTTCAACGAGTTAGACCAGACCAACAGGGCTAGACAGCCTCGGTATTTTTCTCGCCGGTGCGAATGCGGACAATGTCGTCTACGGGGCTGACAAATATTTTGCCGTCACCAATCTCACCCGTGCGGGCTGCGGAGATGATTTTGTCGACCACGATATCAACCTGAGCCTCTTCGACCACAATCTCGATCTTGAGTTTTTGCAAAAACTCAACGGTGTACTCTGAACCCCGGTAGCGCTCGGTTTGTCCCTTTTGGCGACCAAAGCCGCGCACCTCGGAAACAGTCATACCGACGATACCCGCATTGACCAGGGCAATCTTGACCTCGTCTAGCTTAAAAGGGCGAATGATAGCTTCTATTTTTTTCATAGATCAAACTGGGTGCTTCAGCGGTTTTCGTTATGCTTCGGTCTATGTGTATCGGGCTTGCCCCCTAGAATACTGCATCGCTTGCTACAAAATTGCAGAAGAGACGGCAGCAGCCCCGGTCAGTGCTTGCCACAGCAAGCTATCTAGCTTTAGCGAGAGTTATTCAGCAGCGGCTTCATGATCAAGAATCCAGCTCCAAAGGCGCTCACGACGATCAGCAAAATAGTGGCGGCCAGCCACAGACCACTCAGGTCTGAGGGCCGCTGGCTCAGCTGCCCAGGGCGGTTGGGATCGAGGCGCTCTTCGGTATAGAGCCGCTGGGGTAACCCTGCCTGGGGGCGCTGGGGAGGCTTTTTGGACGGTTTTTTGGTTTTGGGCTTCTTGACGATTTGGGTGATTTGGCTGGCCAAAGCCGATACTCCTTCACCCACCGATTCTGAAAGCCGCTCTGACAGGGAGGCCTCAGACTCATCGGTATGGGGCACCGGAGCTAGGGGCAGGGAATAGGCTGAAGCCATGGGGTAGGTGTCGGCATTCAGATGGGCCTCTAGGGGCGATCGCCCGCCGTTTGCCCCGTCGGCGGGCTGACTCACCTCGATCGCCTGCTTGAGCCGGGCCGCCGAGTCGGCAAAGCGACTCATCTCCTGGCGCAGCACCTGATTTTGCTGACTCAGCTGCTGGTTTTGCTGATTGAGCGAATCGACCATCGCCTGGGTAGCCCGCAGTTCTGTAGCGAGCTCGCGGTACACCGAAATGGGCACCGATGGAGCCTGCCGATTGCCCTGGGGTGCCTCTGGGGCAACCGCCCCTGGGTAAGCAGATTCAGAAGAATAAGGTACGTTCATGATGACGGTAGAAGGGGCGTTGAAAACTGAAAAACAAGGCTGAAAATTGGTCTGCCCAAGGGTAGTTCAAATTAGAGCAGTTGCACCAGCTTTAGTCAAAAAAGTTTTGTCGTTGGCCTGTGAACCATAACTTTGGATGCTACAGCGATCGCCGTGGGGACTGAAGTGTTGTCATTGGTCGTAAATCGTCGAGCAGCGCAGCCAAAGTCCAATCTGTAGTTCATAGTCTACGTGTATGACTCGAAGAATGCCCTACGCCACGCCCTTGATATCATCGACAAGTCTGCCGCAGCGGCTCAGCTACCCTAACCTTGGCAATTGTTACACAATCTATGCACTGCAATACCCCTGGCGACTGGGTGTAGCCAGATAGAACTTGGTACTACTTACTGGCTGGAGCCCAGGGCAGCGGCGATCGCGGCGCTGTCAGACACAAAGCCAAAGCACTGGTTGACGTTGTAAACAGTGGCCTGGGTGCAGTAGGCGGGCGAGGTGGTGGCGCTGCAATCGTGCAGCAAAATGCAGTCGTAGCCGAGGAAGTTGGCATCTTGCAGAGTGGCCATCACGCACTGGTCTATATTGACCCCGGCAAACAGCAGGGTGGTTTTGCCCAGGTTGCGCAAAATGCTGTCGAGGTGAGTATCCCAAAAGCCGCTCATGCGGTATTTATCGACCCAAATATCCTGTGGCTGAGTCTTGAGCTCATCGACGACTGCCGCCGCCCAGCTGCCCTTGGTCAAGACTGGCGCACCATTGGCGGGCAGTGGGTCACCCAACCCAACCCCCGCCCCGCTGGGGTTGTAGACATGCCGCAGCCCGGCGCTAATGTTTAGCAGGTCGGCGCGGTTGCCCCAGTTAACCCACACCACCGGCACCCGGGCCGATCGCAGCTGGGGCAGCAGCCGTTGCAGCGGCCCAATCGCCTGCCGTGCCGGGGCAACATCGACCCCAATGCCGGCCAGCCAGCCGTCGGGGTGGCAGAAGTCGTTTTGCATATCGACCACCAGGCAAGCAGTCTTGCTGAGGTCGAACCGCACCTGCTTCGTTTGGGTCGCTAAAACGGCCAGCCGGGGCTGTAGCTCCTGACGGCTAATGTCGGCAGTTTTTTCGTTCACCCACCAGGCGTTGGGAGGGTTGCCCAGAGGACGCAAATTGGAGATATCCATAGCCATAGCGGGTCGGCTTTCTCGTTAACTTTCCGGCCCGTGGAAACGCAGCGGTGTCGCGTCTATCTCACCTGGAGGGCAAGCAGCGCCAGCCCCGCCGTCACGGCATAGGCCACGGCTACCACCTGAATTTCTGACCAGCCCGATAGCTCAAAGTGGTGATGCAGGGGAGCCATCTTGAAGAAGCGCTTGCCCACCCCGTCGGGGCCTTTGGTGGCCTTAAAATAGGCGACTTGAATAATCACTGACAGCGTTTCGGCAAAGAACAGCAGGGTTAAGACCAGCAGCGCAAACAGGTTGCCGCTGAGAATGCCTACCGCACCCAGCGCCGCACCCAGCGCCAGCGACCCAGTATCGCCCATGAAAACGCGGGCGGGGTTGTGGTTGTGAAGCAAAAAGCCCAGACAGGCCCCGGCCATGGCGGCGCAAAAGACCATTAAATCGGGGTGGCTGGGGGCGACGATCGCTGCCAGGCCCATAAACGCGATCGCGCCCGTACCGCCCATCAGCCCATCGAGGCCGTCGGTGAGGTTGGTGGCATTGCTCTCGGCCACCAGCACAAACCCAGCCAGCGGCCAAAATAGAAACCCCAGCGGTAGCCCCAGCCCCAGGGGCAGGGCCACGGTGGTAAGGCTCGCGGGCTGACTGGTCAGTGCCCACAGGCAAAACAGCACAGCTAGGGCGACCTGTAGGGCCAGCTTGGCGCGGGGAGAAATACCTTTGTTTGAGCGGCGCTGAATGACTTGCCAATCGTCAACCCAGCCGATCGCACCGTAGGCCAGCGTTAGTAGCGATACGGCCACAACATCGCGAGCAAAACCCGTTGCCAACAGTGCTACCAGAACGGCAACAGGAACAAAAAACGCGCCGCCCATGGTGGGCGTACCCGCTTTCTTGAGATGGCCCTGGGGACCTTCTGCACGAATAAACTGACCGGTTTTGAGCGCCCTCAGCAGGGGAACGGCTGAAAACCCCAGCAAACTGCTGCCCAGGGCGGCTACCAAAAACGGCACGGTAATGGAGGCACCCACGCTAACGGCATTTCCCAAGAGGCCGTCTAAACCAATGGCAGCACCGCTCAGACCTAGACCTAACAGCCAAAATAACGTTTGACCATTCAGTGAC
>JBARVK010000644.1:0-2755 GCA_049646225.1 Nodosilinea sp. | reverse complement strand
TGAAACGACAGCCGCTTGACCGCATCCACCAGCTGCCGAGTGAAGGTTTGCAAAATGCCGGGATATTGCTCGGCTAGGGCCTGAAACTGGGCGCGATCGACAAACCACAGGGTGCTGTCAGTGAGGGTGCGAACCGTTTGCTCGACCGGCTGGTCGAGCAGCAGCGCCTCTAGGTTGATGACCGCCCCCGGCAAAAAGCTGACGCCGCCTAGCTCGGCCTCGGTTTCGAGCTTGCCCTGCCAGACAATGTAGAGACCGTCGGGGTCTTGCCCGGCTTCGACCACCGTTTCGCCTGCCGCCAGGGTCATCGGTTCTAAACGACGGGCCAGAGGGGTCAGGGTGCTGGTCGGCAACAGGGTGAGAGGGGTGCGCTCCTGCAAAAAGATCACCCGGTCAGATACAGTCATGGCAGTTCACCCACGCTCTACTCGGTGTAGCCCCATGATGATGGCAAATGACCTTTGGGTGCCGCTGGCATTACTCAGCTTAATCATTGCGGCGGCGATCGCCTTTAGCCGGGCGAAGTAGGCCCAAGGTATTCCAATTCAGCAGGGCAAACGCTGTTTGCCCCTACAGGATGATCTTGTTTGAGCCAGGCCTAGATCTCGGCAACAGCGCGCTCGATCAGTCGGCGAGCCAGGGTTTGGGTGCCGGTGTGCTCGTAGTACTTCACCGACATGTCTAGAAACGCGCCCAGGTAGTCGAGCTTGCTCTTAGAGCCCTCGATAAAGCCGCCCAGGTTGTCGACTAGGCCGCTCTGGGTGATGTTGCGATCGCTGACAAAGCGATCCATCCAGCCCTTAGTCGATTCAAAGCTCTCGGTCATAAACGAGAGCTTGGCCTTGTCGTTACCCCCCGGAATTTCGGCCTTGACGCCCTTGAAGGTTTGGTTATTGTCGAGGTCGCCTGGCCCCATGCTTTTAATGGCGTTGAGCGCTTTAGTCGAAAAATCGGCCCCCAGGGGAATGATGCCGTCAAAGCTGACCAGGGCGGCCATCCGCATTAGCGACTCGCTGCCGTAGTCGCCCAGGGCGGCGAGAAAGTCGCCCAGACTATCGCCAGGAATACCGCTAATTTTGCAGAAGGCGACCACTTCAGTCACCAACTTGACCGCCAGATCAATGGTTTGGGCTTTTTCGGGCTTGGGGGACAGGTTTTTGAGAAAGCTTAAAAAGGTATCCTGGCCGATGCGGTTGGCCAGCGCCGCCGCCCCCAGCAAACCCGAGGCTGAGTCGACGGTGTGGTAGAGCCAGAGGGCGCTCTGGTAGCCCTGTTTTTTGTCGTTGAAAAGGGCGATCGCGCGTTCGCCGATCGCCTGCACCATCGCCTCGTCAGTTTCGCCGGTTACGGTTTTGATCGTGTTGTCAAAACCCACCAGGTTGTTCCACTGACCGGGGACAAATGTATCGAGGGTTTTGAGGGCTCGCACGGTCAGTCCCCCGGTGGGGAGGTGGTCCACAATTTCGTAGATTTTTTTGCTCACAACTTACTCCTTAGGGTCTGCCCGGGGTCTACGGTTGACGTCATCGTGGTTGGTTGGCCAATTGGCTACAGGGCAGGCTCCAGGCTGGGAGACGGTCTCGGTAGCTGCACCCGAGGCAGCTTAAAGCCGTCCTTGGGCCGGGCCGGCGAAGCGGGTGCTTGGGCCGCTGGCGCGGTAGACGCGGGTGCTTCGGGCAGGGCCGCGGCGGGTTTGGCCACGGGGTTAAGCGCCCCTTTTAGCTCAGCCAATCCTTTGAGATCGAATTTTTGCAGCCAGGCCACCCGATCGGCTTTGGTAAAGGAGGGGTCACGGGAGAGCACCTTGACCTGATAGCGATCGTTGACCAGCATGCCAGTGGCGGTAGAGCCCTGATCGACCGTAGGAAAACCGCTGATCGCCTCGGTGGCGGCGGCGTATTTGTCGGCGGCACCGGGAATGCTGGTGGTGTCGCTGATGGTGAGCATGGCCAGGGTCTTACCGTCCTGCTCTAGCTTGTATTCGGCGAAGCCTTTCTTCTCCTGGTAGGGAATCACCTTGTAGTCGCCCTGACTGCCAGGGAAAAAGGCGTTGAAGGTGCCGCCCTTTTCGGCTTTTTTATCGACCGCCGCCGGGGAGCCAAATCCGGTCGTGTCTTTCTGCACCTGATCGTATTTGCTGGGTGGGGCCGACGAACAGGCGGTAACCAGCAACACCAGGCACACCATCAGGGGTGCCAATCGCCGTAACCAGCGGGTCAAACGCATAGTACTCTCCTTCGCAGACAATTTTGTAGGCAAACGATAACAGACCCGACAGCCCGGTCAAAGGCCCAGGGCCGCTTTGAATTTCGCCAGGGCGGCAGCTTCGGCGGCGCTGACTTTGGTGCTGCCCATGCCAAACAAGCCATCCCCAGCAGCGGCGGCCACGGCGGCCCCACAGTCGTAGATAAACTGCTTGTATTCGGCCACCTCGGCCTCGCTGGCTTTGCCTACTACGATCGCTAGGGCGGCGTTAATATCGGCGATCGCCTCGTCGATCATGGCCCCAGACTTGACGTCTTCGGGCTTAATTTCTGGCTTATCAAGCTTGAGGTCGCGGCTCTTGAGAGCCGTTTCAGAGAAGGCGGCCTGAATGACGGAGTTGTTGGGATATTGTTCGGCGGCCCCGGCGATTTGCTTCGACATGGCGGCCGCCTCGATCGCCGTCGACACAATGCCCATGTCCACCATGGCTACTGACAGTCCAGTCATCATCGGTGCTTTGACCAGGGTTTGTAGCTCTGTGGGAGTGTAG
>JBARVK010000643.1:0-2322 GCA_049646225.1 Nodosilinea sp. | reverse complement strand
GGCGTGATGGAGTAATGGAGTCGATGAATCTAAACCCCATCACCCCATCACCCCATCACCCCATCACCCATCCACCCACCTACCTATCCACCCGCCTACAATCCAGAGCCCCCCTCATGGCGCAGCGCCAAATCAAGCCCCTCCCGGCGGCTGCGTAGGTCGTAGTAAAGCACCCCTTTGACCGCTTGCCAGAGGGGTAGCACCACTATGCTGCCGACCAGGCTGAGGACGAGGCTGAGTAAGGCGGTAATGCCGTAGACAATGCCATCGGCGGGCAGCAGCTCCAGCAAAATGCTGGGGATGTAGTTGGTGACGGAGAGCAGGGGCAGCTGAATTAAAAAAGTGGCCAGAAACACCACCTGAATGCGCATAATGGCTGTTTGGGTAAGCTCCCAGCTGCGGGTCATGCTGCCGCCAGCATCTTGCTGGGGCTCGATCGCCAACACCACTTCGGAAATAAACAGTCGTGAGGCTACCCAAATCAGCGCAATTAACAAAATCCCCAGGCCCAGCAGCAGGCCCAAAAAGACGCCCATGACGCCGCCCACGGTTTGGTTAATCAGCGCCGATAAAATACCGGCTGTTAAAAACCCGACGCTGCCACCAGCCATCACTGCTGCCAGCGTGCCGACCAGGTACGCGGCCATATAAGCCAGCAGCAGCAAAAAGCCCAGCAGCAAAAACTGGCCCAGGCGGGGAGCTACCTGCTGTCGGGCCTCTAGGGAGGTCTCGGGCTGGTTGATTAAATCTTGAAAAGACAGCCTGCCGATCGCGCTGGAGAGGGCGTAGTACTTGGCTGAGCCGTAGAGCAGGGGGGCAAACCCCAGCAGCAACCCCACCAGAACACCCAGCACTGCGCCAACATCGCCGCCGACCCAAGCGCCCACGCCTGCCAAAATCGCGATCGCCAGCACCAGGCCGACGATGCCAGCCACCAGCCAAAGCGTCGCCAGGATCGCTAGCTGAAAAAAGGTCTTAAAGCGATCTTTGTAGAGCCGCAGGGCCGCGCTCACCACGTCACCGGGGTTGAGAGGACCGAGCTGGCCGCCTTGCTGTGCAGATGGGGTCATCGGTGGCCTCCTGAGTTGGCTAAAATGGGCGGGTATGCGTTCACTTCGAGGTTAGCCTACACTGCTCTTTAGAATGCCCGTTTTGTTCCCTTTGCTTCATGAATGTTCAGCGTTGGATAGCCCGACGAGATGTGAGCTGGCGGCAGCTTGAGACGTTGCTGACCCAGGCCGAAAAAAACGGGCTCAGGTCGCTCTCGGCTAAGCAGGTGCGGCAGATGGCCAGTCTCTACCGTTCGGTGTCGGCTGATTTGGCCCGGGCCAAGGGCAATGGCGTGGGGCCAGCCGTGATCAAAGACTTGCAGCGGCTCACCAGCCGCAGCTACAGCCAAATCTACCAGGGCTCGCGGCGGCAGGAGTGGCAGGCGCTGTGGGAGTTTTGCCGCTACGGCTTTCCGGCGGTGGTGCAGCAAAGCTGGGTTTATATTGCGATCGCCACGGTTCTGTTTGCGACGGGTGGGCTGCTGGGCTGGTGGCTGGCCTGGCAAGACCCGGCGTTTCTCACCCTGGTGCTGGGGCAAGACTTTGTCGAAGAGGTAAAAACCAGCCAGGAACTTTGGACGGTCTCGATCATGGGGATAGAACCCGTCGCCTCCAGCGGCATCATGATCAACAACATCGGGGTGTCGCTCAAGGCGCTGCTGGGCGGCGTCACTATGGTGGTGCCCTCGGTGCCGATGCTTACACCCCCGGGCGCTTTCACTGTTTTTCTGCTGATGGTCAACGGCGTGATGATTGGCTGCGTAGGGGTACTGGTGGCCCAGGCCAATTTGGCCTATGACCTCTGGGCGTTTGTGTTCCCCCACGGGGCGCTGGAGCTACCGGCGATTTTTATGGCGGGTGGGGCAGGGCTGCTGCTGGCCCGAGGCATTTTGTGGCCCGGCCCCTACCGCCGCATCGATGCCCTCAAGCTCTACGGGCTACAGGCGGCTCAGCTGCTCTACGGCATTATTGTTCTGCTGGTGGTGGCGGGGCTGATTGAAGGGTTTTTCTCGCCCCAGACCTGGATTCCCAACGCACTAAAGTATGCGGTAGGGACGGCGATCTTTATGGCTCTGGTGCAGTATTGCCGTACCCAGCGGCCTGAAGCTTAGACCCACTAAAACACGAGTTTAGTGTTCGATCTTCCTCATTCCATGGCGCTGTATTGGAACGCTGGTTGGAGGCTCTGCTTTCTAAGAAGAGCGGCGTATTCAATGCAACCATATCTATAGCTATAGCCATGTAGGTCAGCTATAGCCATGTAGGTCAGGAC
>JBARVK010000642.1:0-9690 GCA_049646225.1 Nodosilinea sp. | reverse complement strand
AATTATTGGCGATTTAAAAATTCAGCCAGACAGTATTAAGCTGGAAATTACTGAGAGTATGATGGCTGATAACGTTGAGCGGGCAATTGATGTTCTGTTACAGCTAAAGTCACTAGGCATTAAGCTAGGGATGGATGACTTTGGTACGGGTTATTCATCCCTCAGCTACTTAAGTCGATTTCCTATTGATACTTTAAAAATTGATCGATCGTTTGTTAATACCATGCATCAAGTTAACAGCGATTTAGAGGTTGTCCGTACAATTATCAATCTTGGCCACAATCTGGGTATGGACATTATCGCTGAAGGGGTCGAACATCAAGAACAGCTTACGACCCTAGCTAACTTAAGTTGTGAATATGCTCAAGGATTTTTTATGTCGAAACCTCTTGCCTCTGATGCGGCAACAGAACTGCTATTGGCAGAGCCTTGCTGGCAGAGCAGCCATCTTTGTTCATTAACAATTAGGAGATAATCATGAAAATTCAGATTAAGTCTGCGCTAGGGTTATTGATGATTGCCACGGGGACAATTATTTCTTCAAGTACTGTGCCGGCGACTGCAAAGGACGCCCCTCCCAATGACATGCCAGGTCGGCGGGTAGGGGCTGGGGTGCGTCAGCCTGGGGACGCCTGCATGACATCCTCTCAGTCCCAGGTAGCTATTATTCCCGTCAACAATGTAGGCGTGACCTCGCAAGCTGAACCTACGCTACTGTTCTATGTGCCAACGGTTGATTCAAGTCGAACGATCGAATTTGTACTTAGAGATGAGGCGGATCAAGAGGTCTATGACAAAACAGTTGCCGCTAACGGTGAGAGCGGGATTATTCGCTTAGATTTGGCTGAAGACGATACGGTTAGGCTAGAGGCAGGAAAAAACTATCAATGGTATTTTTCCGTTGTTTGTAATCCCAGCGATCGCTCTCAGGATATCAGCTCCCATGGTTGGATTCATCGGATGGCTACCGAAGCGGCTGGCCCTGGTTCCTTGCCTACTGAGGCCTCTCTGGCCCAGGCTCGCTCCTATGCCGAGGCAGGATTGTGGCTGGATGCCTTAGCCGAACTCGATACCCTGAGGCGCGCCCAGCCGGCCAATGGTGAGGTTGCTAGGCTTTGGGAAGAATGGTTGCAGATGCCTACGCTGAGTTTAGGCGCTGTGCTGGAGGCAGCGCCCATTGACTCTCCGTTTGAGCACGTTAACTAGAAAAAAGCGTAGTTAATGGAAAAGTAAATACCGTTTTCCTGCAAACCGCGTTTGGATTGTGGGCTGCTAGTGCCATCTGAGGTTAATGGGATACCCCAGTCGAGTCGGGCAGACAGGTTTGGCTGCTGCCACATTAACCCCGTTCCAATGCCTAACAATGGGGCGGGGTCTATCGCACTGGAGCCTGCATTCCAGCCATAGCCGGCATCGATGAACGGGGCAATCTGCAATACTCCGTCGATGCCCTGCGCTCTCAGAATGGGAAAGCGGGCTTCTACAGACAATAGCAGCCCGTTATCGGTGAGCAGGGCGTTTTCTCGGTAGCCTCGGACGGTTGACTGTCCACCGAGGCCGAGTTGCTCTGAGGACAGCAGCTCGTCTGTGGCAAGCTGGACATTCCCTTGAACTAGCAGTAAGCTATCTGCCCCGAGGCGTCGCACCCACTGGCCTTGCCCCTGCCAGGCGAAGAATCGGCTATCGGGCTGCTCGGGATCCCCGTTGACGGTTCCCCCTAAAAATCCTCCCAGGCCGAGGGAAAACTGCGATCGCAGCGCGAAGACCTGATTGGGCTGGCGCTGGGTCCAGGTTTGGGAAAATCGCAGAGCTGAAACAATGGTCCGGCCCTGGCTGTCTGCCCCTGGGGAGAGAGGAAACGGCCCGATGTTGGCAAACCCCAGGCGAGTCTGGCTGAACCGTCTCGATAGGGAGAGCCCCAGGGTCAGCTGCTCCTCAGGAGTGAATATTAGGGGATGCTCAACTATTAAGCTGTACTCATTGGTTTCGGCGCTGATACCCAAGGGGCGAAATGCCCCTGCCACAATCCGGTTTTCAGCCAAACGGGTCGTAAATCCCAGGGTGCTGTTACGGGGACTGATCGGCACTGCATAGCTGACGTTGACATCATTACTGCCGTTGGTGTTGGAGTAGACCACATCGAGCCCGTCTCCGAGGCCCGACAAATTTCCTTGATGCAGACTGAGACTGCGCTGCAAACTGCCTACGCTGGTCGCGCGATGGTTATTTAATTCCGCCTGCATAGTAAAGCTGTCTGCTTCAGCCACGTCTACCTGGAGACGACTGGTGCCGACCTCTAGACCAGCCTGCAATTCGGCTGAGAGGGTATCAATCAACGGGTCAAGTCTCAGAAGCTGTAAGCCTTCTAGCAGTTGGTTGATATTCAGCGGCGTGGAAGCGGCCAAGTTTAAGCGACTGGCAATGTAGCCCGGCTGTAACCGCTGGGTGCCATCAACGCGAATGTCGGCCAGCCGTCCTTCAATCGCCTGTAGGGTCACGATGCCGTCCTGCAGCCGCTGATTAGCTGGGATAAACGCCCCAGAGGTGACATAGCCCTGCTGGATGTAGAGATCGGTGACCGCTGTTCGAACGAGTAAGAGTTGGGCAAAGGTCAGCTGCCAGGGGCAACCCGGTGCATCTCCAGGAGGGCCGACGGTGGACCTCAGGGCCTGCTGGATCGCCTGATTGAGCTGATCGGAGGAGAAAACTGTACTGCCAAGCACCTGAAAGCCGCTGATGCAAAGCTGAGCCGAGGGCAGGTCGGGTGCTTCGAAGCCTTCCTCTGGGAGGGACGGTGTCATCTCAGGTGGGCGGATGAGATCTTCCGGAGGGGGGAGAGGGGCTATGGGTGCTGGCACCAGGGGGGTATCAGTTCCTGGTGCCAGCACATCTTGTGGATTAGGGATGCCCTGCTCAAGTCCGGGAGGTATCTGGGCTAGGGCCGGAAGCCCTAACCCCATCGCACTCTTGAGGATAAGTATGGCACTCCCGACCCAAGCCAGCAAACAAATGTTGGACGCGTTAGGCAACGACATAGTCACAAAACTAGGAATATTCGCACCATCTGATCGACTGAGTGTAGTTCGCTTGAGCTTACTATGACACGCCAATAACCCTCTTACCGGACGATCATGATTGACCTGACCAGGAGCTCATGGTGCCCACAAAAACGCTCTGCCTGGATATCGGCCATCAATACTTGATTTCCACTGCTCCGCTTTTGCAAAACCGGAGCAACAGCGCCAGAATTAAGGGACTTAGTGCTATCAGGAGCCGCGATCGCGCCCAGCATTCACCATGATCTCATCCTCCGATATGCTTGTCATTGGTAGCGGTGTGGGCGGCCTGTGCTGCGGGGCACTGCTGGCCCGCTATGGTTATAGCGTCACCGTCTGCGAAAGTCACACTATTCCCGGTGGGGCCGCCCACGGCTTTGAGCGCGGCGGTTACACCTTTGACTCTGGCCCATCTCTCTACTCGGGCATGTCCTATCGGGGGTCCACCAACCCGCTGCGCCACGTGCTCGATGCGGTAGGCGAGGGCGACAGCATCACCTGGGCCAACTACAACACCTGGGGCGTGCGCATTCCCGAGGGCGCCTTTGACACTACCGTAGGTAACGACCAGTTTGCCGAGGTGCTGCAAACCCTGCGGGGCGATGCCGCCGTCCAGGATTGGCGACGCTTGCAAACTGTAATGGAGCCTTTGGGCAAAGCCGCCACCGCCCTTCCCCCTGCGGCTCTGCGGTTGGACCTGGGTGCTCTGCAAACCATCGCCCCCTATGGCTGGGATCTGCTGCGCAATGCTCCCGCCCTCACCCAATCCAGTAGACCTTTCAGCACCGTGCTCGATCGCACCGTTAGCGACCCCTTCATTCGCCACTGGATGAACCTGCTCTGCTTTTTGCTGTCAGGACTGCCCGCCGAGGGTACCAGCACCGCCGAAATGGCCTTTATGTTTGCTGAGTGGTACCGACCGGGCGTCACGCTCGACTACCCCATCGGCGGCAGCGCGGCCATAGTCGATGCCCTGGTGCGCGGCCTGGAGAAATTTGGCGGCACGCTGCGACTGGGGGCACACGTAGAGCAGATTTTGGTAGAAGGGGAGCGGGCTGTTGGGGTAGTGCTGCGATCGGGCGAAAGTCTCAAGGCCGATAGGGTCATTTCTAATGCCTCAATTTGGGACACGCTTAAGCTGGTGCCCGACGGCGCGTTACCCAAAGCATTCGTAGAAGAACGCCAGGCTACCCCCGAGTGCCACAGCTTTTTGCACCTGCACCTGGGTATCGACGGCGCAAACTTACCCGAAGATTTGGCCTGTCACTACATCACGATCGAAGACTGGGAGCGGGGGGTTGATGCACCCCAAAACCTGATCGTGATGTCGATTCCTTCGGTGCTCGACCCGTCGCTGGCCCCGCCGGGCAAGCACACCATCCACGTCTACACCCCGGCGACTGAGCCCTATGACCTGTGGCAGGGATTGGACCGTCGTAGTGATGCGTATGCGGCTCTGAAGAAAAAACGGGCCGAATCTCTCTGGCGCGCCCTGGAGCGCATCATCCCCAATGTGCGTCAGCGGGTTGAGGTGGAGCTGGTGGGCACGCCCCTCACCCACGAGCGCTTTTTGCGCTGTCATCGAGGCAGCTACGGACCGGCTATTTCAGTTCAGGAGGGGCTATTTCCAGGGCCGAAGACGCCGCTGAAAGGGCTGCTTTGCGTAGGCGGTTCGACCTTTCCCGGCATTGGCCTGCCTGCGGTGGCGGCCTGCGGGCTGATTACCGCAAATACCCTAGCTTCCGTTAGCCAGCAGCGCCAGATGCTGAGCGAGGTGCTGGGGTAGGGGCGTCAGGATCATCTTTACTCATGGCCTCACGCCGACGTTGCGGCTGGCTAGTTGCAACCTACACACCCCTGCTCTCCTACTCCTCCAAGTAGACCTAATCAGGCAAAACTGTATAAAATGCTGGTGCTGCAATCGGCAGAACGTTGATAAAAATTTTGCTTTGGGTACTGGTCATCGGGGCGTTGAGCCTGGTGGCGACAGAGATTTTTTTACGGATCAGGTATGGTCTGGGCCACCCTCCCCTCTACGTAGCGGACGCCCGCACCGGTTACCGACTGGCCCCTCACCAAACTCTGCGACGACAGGGCAACCGCATGGCCATCAATGCCTACTCTATGCGGGGACCCGCTGTTGCACCCCACCGTGCCGTCGATACCCTACGGGTTTTGATGGTGGGCGATTCGATTGTTAATGGTGGCGGGTGGACCGACCAGTCTGAGCTGCTATCGATTAAGCTTCAGGTGGCCCTAGACCGTCTGAAGCCCGCTGAGTTTAAGCAGGTGGAGGTGCTCAACGCCTCTGCCAACTCCTGGGGCCCGCGCAATGAGCTGGGCTATGTGCTGCGCTTTGGCACCTTCGAGGCCCAGGTGGTACTGCTGGTGCTTAATACCGACGACTTGTTTGCTGTCGCCCCCAATAGCTACGACCTGGGCCGCAACCCCCAATACCCCACTCAACCTCCGCCTTTTGCCCTGTGGGAAGCTATTGCTCGTAGCCGAAAATATACCCCCAGCCCCGAGCTACAGGCTCTCTACGACCAGCCCGGAGATCGCGTCGGTGTAAACCTGGAGGCCATACGTCAGCTCAAGCAGGTGGTTATGGCGCAGGGAGAACAGCTGGCGATCGCCATGACCCCCCTGCGCCGCGAGCTACAGGACGATGGCCCCCGTGACTATGAACGTGTTGCCCGCCAGCGCCTGACCATCTTTGCCCAGGCAGAGGGCATTCCCTATCTCGATTTTTTGCCCCGGCTGCAGCAATCCGACTATGAACCGCTTTACTACGATCATATTCACCTCAGCGCTGAGGGCAATAGCTGGGTAGGGCAGGCGCTAGCTGAGCTAGTCGTCGAAACCTGCCAGAACACGGCTCACAAGGCTAGCCAGTTGCCACCACAAGATTGTCTGGGCGACCTTTGGTAAGCCAGGTTCTACAGGGCAGATGGGAGCCGCCCATTCCCCAATCGGGAACATTACGCTTGGCTTCAGCATCAATACATTCCGCTCAGACACACAGCGATCGCATTGCGTCATAACACAATACTTTCTTCATATTGTGTTACATTGTGTCTGGCCACATCTGTGCCAACCGTGAAGGAGACATCCCGATGAACTACCCATCTGATCCGACCCTGGAGCGGCAGAAGGTTGATATTCTTCAACTGCTCTTCTTCTTGCTGGGTGCCCCCCATATTTCAGGAGCGCTGCGCTCTGCTGAACGCCGCCGCCAGCACAAAGCACCTGTTATGCAGTATGTGTCAGTGGCGCTACTGGCTATGGCGATCGCTAGCGCCGCCGAAATGCTCTTGATGTAAACCTGTCGGGGGTAGCCGGTCTGTCCTACCCCCATTCACGCATTTACCCGACCACCTATCTAGCCTTCCTGCTGCATCTCGCTATAGGCGGCATAAACTCCCTGCACCGTATACCAGTTCAAAAATATCCGCGCCAGTTCCAGGGCCACCTGAGGCTTACCTCGATCGATTAGCCAGCGCAGCACTGGGGCCATAGTTTTTTCATTTAGGCGGCCCCCAGCGGTGAGCACTCCCCATAGCACCCGGTGCAGCCAGGTCATTTGAATCATCATTTTCACTTCGCGGGTGGGGTGCTTTTGGTAAAACAGAGCCCCCATGCGGCCCCGCTGAATTTCCTGATCAATCATTTTAGGAATCTGATCAAGGGCGAAGGGGGCGTGGTAGTGGTAGCCCTGGGCTTCAGGCACTTTGACCATAGAGACCCCTAAGTTTTTGAGCCGCACCCCCAGCTCCAGATCTTCCCAGCCGTAGAGGCGAAAGTCGGGGTCGAACAGGCCAGCGGTAAGCAGCCAGTGTCGGGCGATCGCCACGTTGGCCGTGTCAAAAAAGGCGTTAGAAAAGTCAGTGACCTTGGCCGGTTCGTCAGTGGGCTGCTCAAAGTTGCAGGTATTCACTAGGCGACCAGCGCTAAAGGCGCGATCATCACCCCGCCGCTGGTAGGCGTCGTTGAGAGCCTGAGCGTGGGCCTGCAGCGCCCCCGGTACCAAAATCACATCGCTGTCGATAAACGCGATAGTATCGCCCCGAGCCACCTCAACTCCATAATTGCGAGCGGCTCCGGCCCCGCCGTGATGGCGCTCAAACAGTCGCACGTGGGGAAACTCGGCGGCGTTTTGGCGCAGCCAGTCTTGGGTACCATCGGTGGAACCGTCGTCAACCACTACCAGTTCAAATTCGGTGATCAACGCTGCATCATAGGTCTGCTGCTCTAAGGCGCGGAGACACTTTTCCAGGACGGGTTGGCGGTTGTAGGTGGGAGTAACAACGCTAATAAACACGGTAGACCTTCCAAAGAGCGCTATCGCCATCGCCAGAACGGTTCAGACGTTTCGTATCTGTCTGGAGCGATGGCGATACGGTATTGCGCCGCCCCAGTTCTGGCCGGTCGTAGGGGTCAGTGTCCTAAGCCCCAATGGCCAGCCAGCAATATATCATCCTAGCGCCTTCCCTTTCCCCAAAGGCATGTGCTGGGCTAGTAACCTACGCCACTCTAAACAATTCGTGGCATAATTTAGTATGCATGAACTTTAGTTCAAATGTATTATTGGCGTTGCAGGCTATGGGGTTGAGCAGGGTGCACAGCAAGGGCAGATGGTGGTGAACACACGAGGTCGAAGCCGGCTCGATTTGAGGAATCGTTTGGGGGTATTGGCTCTGGTACTGCTGAGCGGTCTTTGGGGCTGCGCTAGACCCAGGGTTACCCCCAACCCTCGCCATGTCACCCTATCGCAAAAGTGGGCGCTGCAGCCGGGCGATCGCCTGGCCGGGTACCAAGTTCAGAGCGGTTTGGGCGATATTACCCTCGACATTCAGGGCAAGCGAGTGTTTATGCCCTTCGACGGTCAGGTGCAGCCCACTGAGGGTAAAACCGATCTCTGTGTGATTTTGTCGAGCCCCGATGTACCTGCCTATCTGTTTCGTCTCTGCGGGCTGCGCCAGGTCAATCTGGGCGACCTCACGCAGGGCGACCCGATTGGTTACGGCGACAATGTTTCCTTTGCCACCCTGCGGCGTCAGGCCGACGGCACCTGGGCTATGGTCGAACCTGCCAAAGAAATGATTGAGCAGTTTCTAGAGCGGCCATAGAGTTTGGTGTTAATTCTGGTCACAATCCTTGTTTCGTTAGCGCTGTCACGCCTGCCCCAAGAAACAGGCTAGAAGCGATGAGGGTTAATTGTCGGGTTACCAAGCGCTTAATTGGTAACAGACTCTGGCAGAGTCATATTTCCCTCTTAAAAGGGTCTGGTGTTCTACCTTCAGACAGAATTGCTCTCTCAAAATTTTGCCTAGTCTGCACGTATTGAGGTGGGTTGGACAGTCGGCACCGCCATCGAGATCTACGAGGCCGCGATCGCCGTCCTCTTTGCCTTCCGGGCGGGTGTAGTCATTCTCAACATGCTCAAGGGGGAACTGTCCGAGGAACGCCAAAGTTGGCTTAGGGCCATTAGCTATGCGGCTTTGTTGCTAGCCGCTTAGAGGCTTAACGCTTAGCAGCACTAAGGATTTGTTTGGTTCATCCCTGGCACAGCCATCCCTCAGGAGCGTTATTTTTTTTTGATTACCACTTAAACATGTTGTACCAATTGCTTGGCCTGGCGATTATTTTGATCGCTTCAGCAGACCTTTATCTCACTGTTCTTTACCCCTGTACAGGCAAGAGTATGCTGAGTCTGAAGCTGAGTAAATGGACATGGGAACTGTTTCGCCTGTTGTCGAAGGTTCCCTTTCGGAAGCGAGAGCAAATTTTGTCCTACTGCGGACCTACCCTGCTGATTATCATTGTGACCGTTTGGGTCTGTAGTTTTACGGTGGGGTTTGGCCTATTTTACTGGCCGACCTTGGGCAGCGGCATTCAGAGTAGTCAGGGTCAACAACCCACCGATTTGGCTACCGCGCTCTACTACAGCGGCTATACTCTAACAACGTTAGGGGTCGGTGATTTAGTGCCCCAAAATGATTTTTGGCGGCTGGTCACCATTTTAGAGGCCGCCGTCGGATTTTCAATTATCACAGCGTCTCTGACCTATTTGCTGTCGGTCTATATTTCGCTCACCAAGCGAAATGCTTTTGCCCTGAGCCTCTATCATCGAGCCGCCGGGCAGCCCGATGCGGTGGCTTTACTTGTGCGACTGCGGGGCTACGGTCAGTTTGAACCTGCTGAGCAGGTCATCTCCACAATCAGCCGTGATCTACTGTTTTTACTGGAGTCTCACCATAACTATCCGATCTTGCACTATTTTCGGTTTAAGGAAGTGCGGTACTCCCTGGCTCGGATGGCGCTGATCAGCCTCGATTTAGCGACGATCATCAAAACAGCGCTGCAGCCCGAGCAATACCGATCGCTGGTTTCATCATCTGCTTTAGCCGAGCTAGAAGGAGGGGCCTTAGATTTGCTGTTTCAAATCACCGATTCCTTTCTGGATCAAAAAAACCTTGATCAGCCTCAACCCAAGCAACAGTGGCGTCAGCGCTACTTCACTGCAGTTCAAAAACTACAGTATCAAGGGATTGAAACGGTGGCTGATCTAGAAGCTGGCGCCGATGCCTATGTGGCCCACCGGGAAAAGTGGGATGCTCAAGTCGTCGGCCTG
>JBARVK010000641.1:0-3014 GCA_049646225.1 Nodosilinea sp. | reverse complement strand
GCCTTGAAGGCTCAGGTTGAAAACGAGCTAGAAGGGCCGCTGTTTAAAAACGAAAATGACCCCCGTATTACCCGAGTAGGCCGCTTTTTGCGTCGCACCAGCTTAGATGAACTGCCCCAGTTTTGGAATGTGCTGAGAGGCGATATGAGCCTAGTCGGCACTCGCCCACCCACGCCCGATGAGCTTGAGCAATATAACGTGCCCGAGTGGCAGCGTCTAGACGTCAAGCCCGGTATGACTGGCGAATGGCAGGTGAACGGTCGTTCTACGGTGAAAAAGTTCGAGGACGTGATTCGGATGGATCTCGACTACCAGAAGAACTGGAGCTTAGCCTACGACATTCAGCTCATTATCAAGACCATTTTGGTTCTGTTCTCTAAAAAAGCAGGGGCGGCTTAGGGAATAAGAGGCGGGTCAACAAGTCGGTGAGCAAGAGTTGTGGATGCGCTCGAACCTGGCCAGCCGCGATAGAGTAGTGGTGTTGAAATTGCGGGTACACCAGCGGCATGGGGGTTCAGGTTCTAGCGATCGCGGTTTGGCTAGGCAGCATTGCCCTATACGGAGCCGCCTTTTTCTTTCCAGAAGTGCACCGTCGCCACGACTTTTTTTGGAGCGGGGTGGCTGCGTTTTATGGCTTGGTGCTGTGGTTTAGTGCCGTTCAGACATCGCCCATCGAGCTGCTGGGGCACCTGACCAGTATTGTGCTGCTGGGCTGGCTGGGCTGGCAAACCCTGATCCTGCGTCGCAAGCGAACTCCGCTAGATCTGCAAACGCCCCTGACGCCCGACTCGTGGCCTGCGTTTGGTCGGCAGCTCCAGCAGTGGGTGCTGAACCGCCTCCGAGCCACGCCCTTAGGCCGCTGGTTGCCTGAAACGGTGGCTGTCAGCCGCCCAGGTGACCCAGCGATCGCCATCAGTGAAATTCGAGTGTCATCCCTTAAAGATGTGGACTACGAGTTTGTCGATGAACTGGAGCCTGTTGCCCATCGCTCGATCGCGGCAAAAACCAATTTCACAAATATCGATTCTGCTCAACCCGGTTCCGCCAAAACTAGAGGTCAGGTTCCTAAACCCGCTGTTGCAGGGTCAGCTAGTGCCCCAGCGGCCAAGGCTAAACGACCGCCGCGATTCTCGAAGCGTTCTGGAACCGACTCGGAACGAGTATCCCTTCCAGAATCGCCAGAAACACTGCCCCCACCGGCTCCACCGTCGATTGCTTCGATGCGAAAGCCCACTACCTTGGGGGCTCGACTGGCCGGTCTCAAAGCGTGGGTGGGAGAGGTTGTGAAAGCTAAGACAAAACCCAAACCAAAGCGAGCCGTGATCGAGATTCCGCCGCGGCCCTCGCCTTTAGCTAAAAGTAAGGCGCAGCCTGCGCCTGACGCTGACTCCCCGACCGAAACCAGGGCTGACCCCACCCAGCCGCTGGGGATTACCATTGTCAATACTGAGTCGATCGCGAGTGTTGAGCGGCCTGAACCGGGCGATCGCCGCGAAGCCCTAACCCCCACCGCCCCATCTAGTTCCGCTAAAGAACCCGTTACCGAGGCTCCAGCCGGTTCACCTACCCCTGGGGCCGCAGCCTGGACTGAGCCCGAAGACACCAACTGGGCCGAAGACGAAAATTGGGCCGACAGCGGCCATTCCTTTCCGTCTGACCCCAGCAGAGCAGATTAAGGCCTGCAATTGCCCTCAACCTGACCTAATGTATAGAGATGGCTCACTGGGCCATCTGCCATAATGGCGCGAGCAACCCTTTACCCCTAGTCGACCTCAGGCTGTGACAGACTCTAAAAGCTACAAAGACACCGTTCTGCTACCCCAGACCAGCTTTGATATGCGGGCCAACGCCACTAAGCGCGAGCCCGAGATTCAAGCCTTTTGGGCCGAGAACCAGATTTACGAAACCCTGTCGACTAGCAACCCCGGCGAGGTATTTGTGCTGCACGATGGGCCGCCCTACGCCAACGGCGACCTACACATTGGTCACGCCCTCAATAAAATTCTCAAGGATACGATTAACAAGTACCAACTGCTCAAGGGCCGTAAGGTGCGCTACGTGCCCGGCTGGGACTGCCACGGTCTGCCGATCGAGTTGAAGGTGCTTCAGGCCATGGATGCCGAGGCGCGGGCCAACCTCACTCCGATTAAGCTGCGCTATAAGGCCAAGGCCTTTGCTCTTAAAACGATCGATCGTCAGCGAGAGGGCTTTAAGCGTTACGGGGTCTGGGGTGACTGGGACCACCCTTACATGACACTGCGGCCCGAGTATGAGGCGGCTCAAATCGACGTATTTGGTCAGATGTACCTGAAGGGTTACATCTATCGCGGCCTTAAGTCAGTGCACTGGAGTCCCACGTCCCAAACGGCCCTGGCGGAGGCCGAGCTTGAGTATCCCGAGGGTCACACCTCTCCCAGTATCTACGCGGCGTTCCCGATGGTGAGCGCACCGCCGGAATCTAAGGCTGTTCTGGAGCCGTACCTAGGCGAACTGGGCGTGGCGATCTGGACCACAACGCCCTGGACGATACCGGCTAACCTGGCGGTGGCGGTGAATGGGGAGCTGACCTACGCTGTAGTGGAGGTCGCCTCTGGAACGCCGTTTAAGTACCTGATCATCGCCAAGGATCTGTGCGATCGCATGGCCCAGGTGCTCGGCTCTGAGCTCACCCTTAAAGCCGAAATCAAGGGGGCAGCGCTGGAGCATTCCACCTATCGCCATCCCCTGTTCGATCGCGAAAGCCCCATCGTCATCGGCGGCGACTATGTCACCACTGAGTCGGGGACGGGTCTGGTACACACGGCCCCCGGCCACGGTGAAGAAGACTTTAAGGTCGGCCAGCGCTACGGGTTGCCGGTGCTGTCTCCCGTAGACGAAAAGGGCGACATGACTGAGGAAGCAGGTCCCTTCGCTGGCCTGAACGTGCTCAAAGACGCCAACCCGGCGGTGATCGAAGCCCTGATGAAAGCTGGGTCGTTGCTTAAGCACGAGCCCTACGTCCACAAGTACCCCTA
>JBARVK010000640.1:0-7170 GCA_049646225.1 Nodosilinea sp. | reverse complement strand
CTCGGGGTTGAGGTTCACCAGGGCCTGGCGCATGCGCTCGGCGTGGTCAATGTTTTCGCAAAAGACAATGGCTTTTTGGTAGGGGTCGGTGCGGCTCAAAAACTCTGTCACCTTAGCGGCCACCACCTCAGTGCGCCGCTCCAAAATTAAACTGCGGTCAAAGTCTTTTTGGTTATAGATGCGATCTTCGATCACCTCGCCATGCTTGTCGGTCTGGCCTCGGCTGGGCCGCCAGCCCTGGAGGTCGCGGTCGAGATCAACCCGCACCACCTTGTAGGGAGCCAAAAAGCCGTCTTCAATGCCCTGCTTGAGCGAGTAGGTGTAGACCGGCTCACCAAAGTAGTCGGTGTTGGAGACAGTTTTGGTTTCCTTAGGCGTGGCCGTCAGGCCCACATGGGTAGCGCTCGAGAAATAGTCGAGAATGGCCCGCCAGGCCGAGTCTTCGGCGGCGCTGCCCCGGTGGCACTCGTCGATTACGATCAGGTCAAAAAAGTCGGGCGAAAACTGCTTGTAAATGTTCTGCTCATCGTCGCTGCCGGTGACAGCCTGGTACAGCGACAGATAAACCTCGTAGGACTTATCGACGGTGCGGTTGCTGACCTTGGTCATGGCCTGGCCAAAGGGCTTGAAATCATTATTTTTGGTCTGGTCGACCAGAATGTTGCGATCGGCCAAAAACAAAATCCGCCGCTTTTGTCGCGCCTTCCACAGCCGCCAGATGATTTGAAAGGCGGTAAAGGTTTTGCCCGTGCCCGTGGCCATTACCAGCAAAATGCGGTTTTGCCCTTTAGCCACCGCCTCTACCGTGCGGTTGATGGCCACCATCTGGTAGTAGCGGGGGGTGCGCCCGCTGCCATCGTCGTAGTAGGGCTGGGCTACCGTGGGCTGGGCCTCGACGCTCAGGCCCTTGTACAGGCAGTAGCGCTGCCACAGGGTTTCCGGGCTGGGAAATTCATCTAACGCCAGGGTAGTTTCGGTGGGGCCGCCCAGGCCGGTGCGATCGTGAAATAGAAATCCATCACCATTGCTGCTAAACACAAAGGGCGCATCCAGAGCGTCGCTGTAGGCGAGGGCCTGCTGCATGCCGTCGCCCAGGCTGTGGGTGTTGTCTTTGGCCTCAATTACAGCGATGGGCTGATTGTTGTAGTAGCTCAGCACGTAGTCGGCCCGGCGCTGCTGACCCCGCACGTGCATCTGCCCGTGGACAATAATGCGCCCGGCGGTAAACGAAACCTCTTCGCGCACCTGGGTCTGCACATCCCACCCGGCCTGGGCGATCGCAGGGGTAATAAACTTAGTGCAAATATCGCGTTCGCTCAGATCTTTTTTGTTCACAATGGCACAGACAGCCCCTTTGGTCGCAGTGAAACTCTGGCCCTGTTATAGTCCCCAACGGGCTGGAACTGTTCGCATCCTATCGCGACTCTCGGGGAGCGATCGGGTCTTCGCCCTATCTTTAAGAAGCCTACATCGCTTGGCTGTTTACAAGGTCAATCGCGTTAGCTGCGTGGCTTTTGTGACCAACTACAGGGCCGCTCTGTCCCTCCCTGCAACCCTAGAAACAGATTTGTCTTCCCAGGCTGAAATGCATACCTTTTGTAAAGTTTTCAGGTTAGGATCAAGCCGTTGCTAACCCCCTAACCCTATGTTTCTAGATGAGCTGACCCCATTTGTGCAAGAGCTAATGGCTCACCCTGCGGCGTTTTTGGGTGGGCTAAGCTCGGGTTTGCTGCGGCTCAGCTTGTCTGATGACCCGGTTAAAAGCTGGCTCCAAAACCAGGGCGTTGCCTCGACGACTACCGACAGTGCCGCCAGCCGCGCCAGCTCCCGCAACGGTGGCCCCCAGAGCATTTCAATCGACTAGGCCCAGCTGAGCTGAGGCACCAGTTCGGCGGCCCAGCGCTTGACCCGCTCGACCAGCGACTGAACGTTCGAGGTCTGGGCGGCGGCCAGGGCCCGCCGGTAGTCGGCGATCGCGCAGTTCCAGTCGCCGCGCAGATGATAGGTGCGACCGCGCTCGGCGTAGATAAACTCGGGTAGCTGATGAAACATCAGCGCTTCGTCAAAGCAGTCTAGGGCCAGGTCTAAGTCTCCCATTTGGCGCAGGGTAGCACCCAGGTTAATGCGGGCGCGGCTGTTGAAGGGGTTGAGGTCGATGGCCCGTTCGTAGTCGTCTAGGGCGCTAGCCATCTCACCGAGGGCGGCGTGGCACATGGCCCGATTGTTGTAGGCCTGATCTAGATCTGGGGCCAGGGCAACGGCGCGATCGCAGTCGGCCAGTGCTGGCTGGGGCTGCCCCAGCTTCAGGTAGACCAGACCGCGATTGTTGTAGTGCAGCGCTTGCTCAGGGTGGCGCTCAACCAGCTGGCTCAGCAGTCTGAGGGCCTGGGGGTACTGCTGCCGCTTGACCGCCGCCGCCGCTAACCGACTTAGGGTACCGTCGTCGGTCATAAACCTGGAAGGCAAACCAGAGTCCACCATCAGGGTGTCCTGGTTAGTCTCTGCTGCCCCCCGCGACAGCGTACAAACTAGGGGCTGCGATCGGTAGATGTGCATGATGGTCTCCCTCTAGTGTGCTCATAAACCGTGAAACGAATTCAGCAGATTCAATAGAGTAGAGGAGTAATCCCCTCAATCCCCACCGTCTAAACAGGAACCTGGCTATAGAATCTCATTTACCCTGGTGCGGCCTCATCCTACCTGTGGCAGTTATCAAGTTGGCTAATTCAAACTAATGGGTCTGATGGCACCAACTCTGGACCTGGTTGGATAGCTCAACCACTTAACCTAATTAATATCGCTATAGTCGCATCTCCCTTTGGGAGGCTAAACCGCAAAAAAACGGAGGTTAAAACCCCTCTAAGTGGAGTAATTGAGGTCAAAGGCTCTGATCTCAGGAAATACACGGAGGGTTTCCATGTATTTTCGTATCGCTACCTGTCTTTAGGTGAGCATTCCGTAACAACCTGAGTAGTTATAGCCGTATCCATCACAAATAGGGCGGGTTATCCCAAAAGATCCTTGGCCGTCATTCCCGCCTGCGCGGGAATCTACACCTGCCTGGGCGGCGGCTCAAAATAGCTTACTCCGCTCGCTGCAGGGCTGAGATCTTGGGATCAATAATCTTGCGGCCCTGGCTTTTGAAGTAAATAGCTAGGCAGATCTTGTTGCCCGCGCCGAAAATGTGGGTCACTTCGCCTGCTCCATAGGCCTTGTGTACGACCACATCGCCCACGGTCCAGTCCGACTCGTGGGCACCGCTGCCGGGTTTAGCGGCGGCTTCGCTCTTGTTGCGGGCTTCGCGGATCGGGGTGCTCCACTTCTGGGGCAGGCCTGTGCTGCTGTTGCCTGTGACCAAATCGAGGGGTAGTTCGGCCAAAAAGAGCGACGGGCTGGCGGGTTCGCGGTTGCCGTAGAGGCGGCGGGCGCGGGCGTGGGAAATAAACAGACGCTCTTTGGCTCGGGTAATGCCCACGTAGCAGAGGCGACGCTCTTCTTCGGTGGCGGCGGGGTCTTCCAGCGAGCGGTGGTTGGGAAACAGCCCCTGCTCCAGGCCGACCAGGAATACCACCGGGAACTCTAACCCCTTCGAGGAGTGCAGGGTCATCAACGAGACGGCTTTATTGCCTTCTTTGGTGTCGTCTAGATCCGAGGCGAGGGAGGCATTGGCTAGAAAGGCCAGCAGGGAGGGGTCTTCGTTCTCTTCCTCAAACTGGAGGACGGCGTTGTAGAGCTCCTGCACGTTGCCAAAGCGATCGTCGGCTTCGTCAGTACCTTCGGCTTTGAGGGCGGCCAGGTAGCCGCTGTCTTCCAGCACCCCCTGAATGATCTCAGAACCTTTTTGTTCGTCAATGTTCTGGCGGTACTTTTTGATAATCTCGGCAAACTCCAGCACGCCCCTAGCGGAGCGACCCGCCAGCGTTTTCACTGAGGTATCGTCGGCTAAAATTTCCCACAGGGGAATGCCGCCCAGGGTTTGGGTGGCCTGCTCTAGCTTGTCGAGGGTGCCCTTACCCACGCCGCGCCGGGGCACGTTGATCACCCGCTTCAGGCTGACGGTATCGAAGGGATTGGCGATCGCCCGCAGGTAGGCCAGCACATCTTTAATTTCGCGGCGATCGTAGAAGCGCAGACCCCCCACCACCTGATAGGGAATGCCGTAGCGGGTCAGCACATCTTCAAAGGCGCGCGACTGGGCGTTGGTGCGGTAGAGAATGGCGAAGTGGCCCCAGTGCAGCTCGGGGTGCTGAGTCTCTAAGTTACGAATCTGGCTGACCACAAAGTCGGCCTCGGCGTTTTCATCGTCGGCCCGATAGACGTAAATGCTTTCGCCCTCACCCCGGGTGGCCCGCAGCACCTTGTCGATGCGCTCGGTGTTGTTTTCGATCAGGTGGTTGGCGACTTCGAGAATGTTGGAGGTAGATCGGTAGTTTTCCTCTAGCTTTACCATCGAGCGGGTGTCGTCGTCGGGCAGCCCGTCGCCAAAGTCATCCTGAAAGTTCATCAGAATGGTGAAATCCGCAGCTCTAAAGGAATAGATGGAATTGTGTACCAGCATACCCTCTGCCACATAGCTGTGGCTGCAATCGACTTCTAAGTCGTAGACCTCACCGTCGTAGTCTTCTTGCCAAACCTTAGAAACATTGTGTTCTTCTAGTTGTCCACCTACGTCTAGCAGTACCTTCATACCCGGATGTAGATGGGAAAGGGGCAAGAAATTATAAATTTCGTTATCAATCTGGGCTCGACGACGGATGTCTAAACCTCCCGCCGCTGCTGCTGCTTTAACGATGGAAACGGCTTCAGGATAAGAGGTTCGAGCTGTTTCGTAGCGGTAAGTGCCCGGTAGCTTACCTGGGCGAATGGGATAGCCAGCCTCAGCAAAGTTAGCCGCGATATCAGCCCGATTCGATGACCACTGAATGCGGTGATCGGCCTTAGGATGCAGGCGTTCTTTTCTCACATTACCGAACATCGTCAAATTAATCGTTTGACGGCGCAACCCATTTTGAGGTCGATAGTGGGGAAAATCGGGGTGCAGCTCAAGATCTTGCATCAGCGCTTCAGCTTTTGTAAACGTATCTAGCTCAGAAAACAACTTAAAGATCGTTTCGTCTGAGACGCTTAGCTTTCGTCCTCTTGCATGAAATACCATAGTCGGCAAGCCATACTTGGCAGCAAAATAAGCCTCATAATAAGCCGCTTCTTCGTAGCTATCAGTTGCTTTTAGCACCCAAAGCTTATCGGCATTCTCCTGGGCAACGCGCACCTTAAACCCAATCTCTTTTTTGCCACGGTCATTAGCGCGCTGTCCGGTGGTTAAGCCAATGCGATAGCCCCGGTCGGCCCGAAACATCAGATAAACATAGTAGCGATCGAGCAGAGGCACCATACGAGCCATCACAATGTGGTGGGGAGTGCCCTTCAGGATGCGATGGCCAGAGACCGAATCTGGGCCATCGCCTATCCGCACACACCACAATTTTCCTTTGTACTGCCCTTTTTGAATGTGGGTAATCTTGGCTGGGTATAGGGTTGTTTGCCCCAGCGTAGACAGTACCTCATCCCCAACCTGAAGCGACTGAATTGGAATGTTCCCCTGAGGTGTCAGGATATCTGTGTCGGGCGGTAGGCACTGGTCGGCATCACCAACGACGAAAACAGAGCGGTGATTCCAGTCTGTGTAGGTGGCGATCGCCTCTCCATTGGTCGCCAGCAGGCGAATCAGCTCGTACTGGGTGCGGTTGGTGTCCTGGTATTCGTCCACCAGAATGTGGCGAAAGCGCTTGTGCCAGTAGGCTAGCACCTGCTCATTCTGCTGAAACAGGAACACCGGCATGAGAATGAGATCGTCAAAGTCGAGAGCGTTGTTCTCGGCCAGGGCCTTCTGGTAGTGGCGGTACACATCGGCAATCACCCGGCCCCGGTAGTTGGGCTGCTCTTTTTCCAGGTCGTCGGGGGTGAGCTTTTGGTTTTTGGCGTTGCTGATCGCAAAGCGCACCGATCGCGGGTTGAACTTTTTGTCATCCAGGTTCAGGGTCTGGGTAACGATGGTTTTGACCACGCTCTGGGCGTCGGACTCGTCAAAAATGGAAAAGCTCTTGGTCCATCGGTAGCCCGCCGGGTGCTGGTATTTCTCAATGTCAAACCGCAAAATGCGGGCGCAGAGGGCGTGAAAGGTGCCAATCCACAGGTGTTTGGTAATGGTTTTATAGACCTGCGACCTGAGCTTGGTCTGCTCGTACTGGGGCAGAGTCGAGAGCGCCTTGCCGTGGCGAGCCTGGGCATCCTGCTCGGCAAACAGCACCTCGATACGCTCCTTCATTTCTTTGGCGGCTTTGTTGGTGAAGGTGACCGCCAAAATATTGTCGGGGTCGGTTTTGTGGGTGAGGACCAGGTTAGCGATGCGAAAGGTGAGCGCCCGCGTTTTGCCTGACCCGGCCCCCGCTACCACTAGCAGCGGACCGCAGTAATGCTCGACGGCCTGGCGTTGGGCGGGGTTGAGGAGGGCGAGAAAGTCAGTCATTACAGCCGGGTGGGGTTTTTGCCTATCTAGTATGACACTGGCTAGGGGATAACGAAGCCCCGCCTCTGTCTGAGCTGAAGGTTGTCCTAACAGTCTTGCTGACATCAGCCTCAGGGTTTTGGCTAAACTGGCTCAATCATAGCGACGGCGCTATCTGTCTTTTGCCGCCGTAGCCAAGGCCAATCACTATGGTCAGGAATAACGTGCAAGGCATCTACCCGGCTCGCTTGGCTCCCTAGCCCCCTGGCTCAACATATTCACCTCTGCGCCGCAGAGTACACCTCCCTGACCCCGCAAAAACCTGCCTCGCGGAAAACCCGTGGCCGAAAGTCCTGTGATATTCTCAGGGGAACAGCCCGGTGGCTGGTTATGCTGCTCAATGTCAGTCTTTATTTAGTCCTATGGCGTTATCTCGACGGTGGTTTAGCCAGGCCTGCTTGGGGGTTGCAACGGCGCTGGTAGCCGCCGCCTGTGGCGGCGGTGGCGGTGATGACGTGATTAGCGTCGGCTCCAAGGATTTTACCGAGCAGCTAATCATCGGCGAAATGTACGCCTTGGTGCTGGAAGAAAATGGCTTTACCGTTGAGCGTAAGCTCAACCTGGGCGGCACGCCGGTGGCCCAGGCCGCGATCGCAAACGGCGAG
>JBARVK010000639.1:0-6007 GCA_049646225.1 Nodosilinea sp. | reverse complement strand
ATGCAAAACATCTAAGATAGGAAAGCACATTTTGCTCGTCTAAGGCCTAATGACTATGGCTGCTTTGGCCATCCGCCCTGCCTGCATTACCCGCGTACTGCCTGGCTCTATTGCCGAAGAGATCGGGTTTGAGCCAGGGGATGCTCTGGTGGCGATCAACGGCCAGAAGCCGCGCGATTTAATTGACTACCGCTTTCTCTGCGCCGATGAGGATCTGGCTCTAGAGGTGCTGGACGGGCGCGGTAAAACTCACCACATCGACATTGAAAAGGATATTGACGATGATCTGGGGTTAGAGTTTGAAACGGCTCTGTTTGACGGACTGATGCAGTGCAACAATGCCTGTCCCTTTTGCTTTATCGATCAGCAGCCCCCCGGCAAGCGCGGCACGCTTTACCTTAAAGACGATGACTATCGGCTGAGTTTTCTCTACGGCAGCTACCTAACGCTGACCAACCTGCTGCCCCAGGAGTGGGACCGGATTGCCCAACTGCGGCTGTCGCCTCTCTATGTATCGGTGCATGCGACGGAGCCAGAGGTGCGATCGCGCCTGCTGAAAAATTCCAGGGCGGGGCAAATTCTCGATCAGCTGGCCTGGTTCCAGGCCCAGCGGCTGCAAATTCATGCCCAGGTGGTCGTCTGCCCCGGTATTAATGATGGCCCTCACCTAGAGACCACTCTGCGGGATCTAGCCCGGTTTCATCAGGGGGATACCCCAGCCGTCGCCTCAGCCGCGGTGGTGCCGGTCGGCCTGACCCGATTTCGGCCCCAGAATGACGAGCTGACCCCCGTCACCCAGGCCCAAGCGCGGCAGGTGATTGCTCAGGTACAGGCGCTTCAAAACGAGTTTCGGCAGTCGTTTGGCACCAGCTTTGTCTGGCTGGCCGACGAGTGGTTCCTGATTGCCCAGCAAGACGTGCCTGACGAAAGCCACTACGAAGACTATCCCCAACTGGGCAATGGAGTCGGGTCGATTCGCCAGTTTCTCAAGGCATTTGAGCAGTCGGCTGAAGAGTATCTGCCGGCAGCCGTTAGCCCACCCCGTACGCTTACCTGGGTGGTGGGTAACGCGGTCGAGCATGGGTTTCAGCCCATTGTCGATCGCCTCAACCAGGTGCAGGGCTTGACGGTGCACCTAGCTCCCCTCACCAGCGACTACTGGGGCCGCGACATGACCGTAACCGGATTGCTGACCGGGCACGATCTGCAGCTGGGACTGCGCGATCGCCCTCTTGGAGATGCCCTGCTGCTGCCTACCGTCATGCTTAAACCCAGCGACTCTGGCAATCCGCAAGATACGTTATTCCTAGATGACATGAGCGTGGCAACCTTAAGCCAGGGACTCAACTGCCCAGTGCTACCCGTAGACGATACCGACGCCCTGGTTAAAGCCTGCTGCGGCCAGATGCCTACACCCCAGTTCGACGATTTGCAGCCCGCCGCCGGATATTGGACACCATCTTGATTGTACTAAACCGTTTAGTTTGTTAAGCTGTGACGAGGCAAATTTGTGGCCATCCGTCTACCCACGGGGGTAAGTTTAGCTCTGTTTAGAGGCAGAGATTGTCAGGGGCGGGCTAAAGTTGTGCCTGATGCCAATATGTTAAAAAACTGAAGGCAGAACATCTCGTTTTCCCGGTTGGTGATTTATTTTCGCTACTGATAGTCCATGGTGTCTATGCTTTACTCCTATCGCCGCTGTCTGATTCCCCTAAGCTTAGGCGTCACTCTATCTGGCTGGGCTACAGCGGGGCTAGCCGTTCCCCCATCGGGGGCCGAAATTGACGAGAATGCTGGGGCAGCGATCGCCCAGGTGGAGACTAATGCTCCAGGTAATCCAGCGCCTCTGCGGTCTGATGGCCCAGCCGATTTATCTCCGGTGGGTCAGGCTCTAGAGCCAGGGGAGGAGGCCGTGCCGTTATCGATCGATGGCGACGGTGGGGTATTGCCTGGGCCAAGTCAGCCGGGCCTGCCGCTCCCGCAGGCCGATCGACCGACCGATCAGGGTTTCGAGGTTCCGCCTGACTATTTGGTGCCCGAGGCCAATCCGCTGCTGGTGCCCACTCGCCCCAGTGAGGTCGAGATTGTCGGCACCCAGCCCCTGTCGCTCGAAACCGCGATTGAGTTGGCCTACCGCAACAGCGAGCAGCTGCGGCTTGCTCTCTTGCAGCTAGAGCGAAGCCAGGCCGGTCTGCGGGCTGAGCGGGCGCTGCTTTACCCGACGGTAGACCTCAACGGTAGCCTACAGACCACTGGCCAATCGTCCTCCAGAGGTCAGTTTGGCGGCGGCGATATCACCACGACGACGGCGTCGAGTACCCTGAGGACTGACTATGATCTGGGCCTGTCGGGGGAGCGATCGGCCCGCATTGGGGCGGTGGAGCGGCAGGTGCGCCTGGCGGAGCTACAGGTGGAGCAAACTCGTGAAGACCTGCGGCTTAGCACCATTACCGATTACTATGCCGTTCAAGAAACAATTGAGCAGATTCGCATTAATCAGGCCTTTTTAGAGGAAGCTGAGCGCAACCTGCGCGACAGCCAGCTGCGTGAGGAGGTGGGGGTTGGCACTCGCTTTGACGTCCTGCGGGCCGAAGTCCAGGTTGCCAACGCTCGCCAGACGCTCACGCAGGCGGCTAGCCAGCGGCAAATTGCCCAGCGGCAGCTTGCTCGACGACTCAATGTGCCCCCTACTATCGATCTGACGACCCTGGCGGTCAATATTGAGGGCGCCTGGCCGCTTTCCCTGGAGGAGAGCATTGTGCTGGCCTACCAAAATCGGGCTGAGCTAGAGCAATTTTTAGTAGAGCGAGAGTTCAACGCTGCTCAGCGTCAGATTAGTTTGGCCTCTGTGCGGCCCAATCTAGGTGTGTTTGGTCAGTACAGTGTACAGAGCGTTCTCAGTTCATCGACCGGGGCAACCACTGGCCTAGATGATGGGTTTTCTCTAGGGGCGCAGCTGAGGTGGCGGCTCTTTGATGGCGGGGCGGCCAGGGCTAGGGCCACCCAAAACGAGCTCGATATTCAGGCCGACGAGGTTGAGTTTGAAAGCGCCCGCAACGATATTCGCAGCCAGGTAGAAGAGTCTTACTACACCCTGCTGGCTAACCAGGCCAATATTGACACGGCCTCGGTAGCGGTCAACCAGGCGGAGGAAGCGCTAGAACTGGCTACCCTACGGTTTAATGCCGGGGTCGGTACTCAGCTCGATGTGCTCACTGCTACTCGAGAACTCGCTGAGGCCGAGGGCAATTTGGTGACCGCCGTGCTCAACTACAATCGCGCCCTGGCTCGCCTAGAGCGAGCGGTCAGCAACCTGGCTCCGCCTGAAATTCCCAATGTTGGGTTTTAGTCCGAATGCACAATCGGGCCGCAAACGCCTTTGGTAATGGCCTATGGCTACGCTCTATATGGAGGCTGAACATCGGCGGGCGATCGCGGCAGCTCTGATCGCCTGCTACCCCAGCGAAGGCTGTGGCCTGCTGGTCGGGCAGCGAGCCTTTGCGGCAGTCGATGACGGTAGCCCGGCGGCGGAAACCCATCGCGCGGTAATGGGCATCGTGCCCGTCGCCAACGCCTGGGATGACTCGCTGCTGGCTTATACCGATGGGCGGGGGAAAAATCAGGATCATAGCCGCCGCGATCGCTACTGGATCGACCCCGCCGATCTGCTGGCGGTGCAGCGACAGGCGCGGGAGCAGGGGCTAGAGATCATCGGTGTCTACCACTCGCACCCCGACCACAGGGCAGTGCCTTCGGAGTGCGATCGCGCTCTAGCCTGGCCCGTCTACTCATACGTCATTGTGTCGGTGGTGCAGGGCGAGGTCACCGACCTCAAAAGCTGGCGGCTCGACGAGCAAAACCAGTTTCAGCCCGAGCCTGTAAAAATGATCGAATCATCTACTAACAAAGCCCCATTCTTGTCCTAAGCTGAAAAGATGCCAAAAACGGTCGTGCCCCAGGCCGTTTTTTGTTTTTACCGCCACAGTTTCTCTCCCGAGGCCATGCTCAACCCTAATCTGGACGATATTCAGCTCACCAAAGAAGAGTACGAGCGCTACTCTCGCCACATTATTCTGCCGGAGGTAGGCCTAGACGGGCAGAAAAAGCTCAAGGCCGCCAGCGTGCTCTGCGTCGGCACCGGCGGTCTGGGTTCGCCCTTGCTGCTCTATCTGGCCGCCGCTGGTATTGGCCGCATCGGCATTGTCGACTTCGATACAGTTGACCAGTCCAACCTGCACCGTCAGGTAATTCACAGCGAGTCGTGGGTGGGCAAGCCCAAGATCGAATCGGCCAAGAGCCGCATTCTAGAGATCAACCCCCACTGCCAGGTCGACCTCTACGAAACCCGCCTCAGCTCTGAGAACGCCCTGGATATTTTTGAACCTTACGATGTCGTAGTCGACGGCACCGACAACTTCCCCACCCGCTACCTGGTCAACGACGCCTGCGTACTGCTCGGCAAGCCCAACGTCTACGGCTCGATCTTTCGGTTTGAGGGCCAGGCCACGGTGTTCAACTACCAGGATGGGCCCCACTACCGCGACCTGTATCCCGAGCCGCCGCCGCCGGGGATGGTGCCCTCCTGCGCCGAGGGTGGGGTGCTAGGGGTACTGCCTGGCATTATTGGCGTTATTCAGGCCAACGAGACCATTAAGGTGATTTTGGGTACGGGCAATACCCTCAGCGGTCGGCTACTGCTCTACAATGCCCTGGAGATGACCTTCCGAGAGCTGAAGCTGCGCCCTAACCCGGTGCGCCCGGTGATCGAAAAGCTGATCGACTACGAAGAATTTTGCGGCATTCCCCAGGCGCGTATGGAAGCTGAAAAAGATCTGGCCGACCTGTCAGAAATGACGGTGACTGAGCTGAAGCAGATGCTCGACAGCGGGGCTGAAGACGTACTGCTGCTGGATGTGCGTAACCCCAACGAGTACGAAATTGCCCGCATTCCCGGTTCGGTACTGGTGCCGCTGCCCGACATTGAAGATGGCGAGGGCGTAGAGAAAGTCAAGGCCATGCTAAACGGTCATCGGCTAATTGCCCACTGCAAAATGGGCGGGCGATCGGCCAAAGCCCTGGGCATTCTCAAGCAGCACGGCATTGAGGGCACCAATGTGAAGGGCGGCATTACCGCCTGGAGCAAGGAGGTCGATGCTTCGGTACCGGAGTACTAACTGCTAAAGGCTGCACAGTTGCGGATAGTCTGTTAACTATCGGGATACTCACCGCTTTTGGGCCACCGCATCACTTGATGGGGTGGCTCTTTAGGATGGAGAAGGCAATGTACGCTAAGGATCAGGTGATGCGATCGCGCTCGGGATTGTTATCATCGAGCACGGGTTCCTTGGAGTTGGGCAGATGACGCATCAGGTTGATCATACGTTTGGCAGAGCCTTTGACCTCAACAGCGGTGCTCTGGCCACCGTTCTCAAGGCCGGGTTTTTGTCAGTAGCTACGCTGGCTGCGATCGCCTCACCGGGCTGGGCGATACCGGGTCAGACCGTGAACCTGGCAACCTCGTGGATTCGCAACAATCCCACCCTTAAACCCGCCCCCAACGAAAGACTATCCGTCAGCCGGGTCGCCGCCCCTGGTCAGCGCTTTACCTTTCAGGCCTCGGTGTTTCCCGTGGGTGAACTGGCTCCTGCTCCAAACCGCCAGCAAATTCGCACGGAGCGCTTTAGTCTGGTCGACTATGCCAACCCCATCACCCCCGATCGCCTTGAAGAGTCGCTGCGGGCCATCTACGGTCAGGACATCTTTAACGACTACCGCCAGGCCGAGGTGATCATGCGCTACCCGGAGCGGGGCACTCGACCGGCCCCCACCGACAACCCCGACATTTTTCTGCGAGGCGAAGTGCGTGAGGGTGACCGATTTGCCTACTGGCAAGAGATTACCTACGATCGCACCGGCACCGCCCACTTAGGCCGAATGGTGGTGTTTCTCAAAGCCGACGTACCCGCTCTCCAGGCGCAGCTGAATCCCTAGGGCGGGCCATCAATTC
>JBARVK010000638.1:0-4298 GCA_049646225.1 Nodosilinea sp. | reverse complement strand
GGCTATGGGAGTGCGAAAATAAAGACGGCAGAAAAACTCACCCACCCGTCCACCCATCCACCCACCCCATGTCCCACGACGCCCTTTTCAGTCAAATCACCGATATGGTCCTGTGCCATTCTCCCAGCGGTGCGGAGGAGGAAATTAATCAGTACTTAATGGAGGCATTAACGGCCCTCGGGGTCGATCACTGGCGCGATGAAGCCGATAACGTGATTGCTAAAATTCCCGGCAACGATGACAGCCGCGCCATTGCCATCACCGCCCACAAAGACGAGATCGGCACCCTGGTCAAAAGCATCTACGCCGACGGGCGGGTGTCGGTGCGCAAGCTGGGTGGGTCGTTCCCCTGGGTCTACGGTGAGGGCGTCGTCGATTTGCTGGGCGATCACCACACCATTAGCGGCATTTTGAGCTTTGGTTCGCGCCACGTTTCCCACGAGTCGCCCCAGAAGGCCCAGCAGGAGAGCAAGCCCGTCACCTGGGAAACCGCCTGGGTAGAAACTAAGCGATCGCCCGAAGAACTAGCCGCCGCCGGCATTCGCGCTGGCACGCGGGTGGTCGTCGGTAAGCACCGCAAGCGGCCCTTTCGCATGGGCGACTACATCGCCAGCTACACCCTCGACAACAAAGCTTCCCTGGCGATCTTGCTGATGCTGGCAGAGCGACTGAAGAATCCGCCGGTCACGGTATACCTGGTCGCCTCCGCCAAGGAAGAAGTCGGCGCGATCGGCGCTCTCTACTTCTCCCAGCGGCAGCGGCTGGAGGCACTGATTGCCCTCGAAATTTGTCCCCTGGCACCGGAGTACCCAATTCAGCCGGGCGAAATACCCGTGCTGCTGAGCCAGGATGCCTACGGCCTCTACGACGAAGGGCTCAACGCTGACCTGCGGCGAGCTGCCACCCAGGGGAATGTGCCCATTCAGATGGCGGTGATCAGCGGCTTCGGCAGCGATGGCTCGATCGCCATGAAGTTTGGCCATGTGTCGAGAGCAGCCTGCCTCAGCTTCCCCACCCACAACACCCACGGCTATGAAATTGCCCACTTAGGTGCGATCGCCCACTGCGCCAAGATTCTAGAGCAGTACTGTAACGACCTGTGACAGCCAATCGGTTAGCTCAGAACCTTTTCTAGAATAAATAAAAAGCACTGAACCAATCCTATGGCCAAAACCGTTGCCGACGTGATGACCCCCAACCCAATCACGGTGACCCCCACCACCGTGCTAAAAGACGCCATCCAGCTGATGGCTGACAACCACGTTGGTGGCCTACCCGTCATCAATGATGACAACGATTTGGTGGGCATTTTGTCAGAATCCGACCTGATGTGGCAAACCACCGGCGTTGAGATGCCCACCTACATCACGCTGCTCGATAGTGTGATCTACCTCAAAAATCCTAACCAGTACAACCAGGAACTTCACAAAGCTCTGGGTCAGTTGGTCAAAGACGTGATGACCGACCACGTGATCACTATCGCCCCCGACCAATCGCTGCGCGAAGCCGCCCACCTCATGCACGAGAAAAAGGTGCGCCGCCTGCCTGTAGTCAACGGCGAGAAGCAGGTCGTCGGCATCCTCACCCGGGGCGACATTGTGCGCGAAATGGCCAATAGCTATACCTAGGCGAGTGGGCGAGTGGGCGCAAAACCTACCCACCTCCCCATCCATCCACCTCCCCCCTATCGCCGATCCCCAAAATGGCCGATAGTAGAAAGAGCAACATTGTGTTCACGTCTACAAAATGGCTATTACCCCAGACTCGGTTCGAGAACTGCTCCACTCCGATGACTACGGGGATCGGTTGCGGGCTGTTAACCAACTGCGTGAATTAGCTCCAGAAGCGGCCTTTGAGCTGGTACAGCTAGCCGCTAACGACGGCAATGCCCGAGTGCGCTACGCCGCTATTAGTCAAATTTCTAGCCTGGGACAGCAAGATATAGCGACGGTAGAACCGCTGCTGCTGCGATCGCTCACCAGTGACCCAGAACCCGACGTCCAGGCCGCCGCCGCCGACACCATTGGCGGGCTGAAGCTCAAAAGTGCTTATCCTGAGTTAGCCGCTCTGTATCACAGCACCGAAGAATGGCTAGTGAAATTTAGCATAGTGGCAGCCTTGGGTGAACTGGGTGAACCCAGCGCCTTTGGCCTCCTGGAAGAAGCACTCAGCTCCGATAATGACCTCATTGCCACCGCCGCGATTGGTGCGTTGGGGGAGCTAGGCGATCGCCGTGCCGTGCCTCTATTGCTCAACTACACCAACCACCCCGACTGGCAAGTGCGCCATCGGCTCGTGCAGGCTCTAGCTCAATTTTCAGAACCAGAAGCTCAGACTGCGCTACAGCAGCTTACCCATGATGAGTCTGACATTGTAGCTGGCGTCGCCCAACAGCACCTGGGCAACCCGTAGAACTACATGCTTTAGACACAGTTTTACTTAACATTCCTCAACCATGCTCTCACAGTCGTGTTTCAAAGCGGCCAAGATACCGTCTTGCCAGAGTCGTTTGATCACCGTCTACTCACCGTCTTAGTAGGATCAAAGACCATTTTTGGTTAGCCAAAAACTATTAAAAGGATGGTTTTACGTCGGCTTAACGACCTCTGACGAGGTGCCGACAAAGTTTGCTATAGTAGATAAGTAAGCTGAATTGCTATGGCCGTAGCGTTCACACGTGTTTGAGTTACACGCTTAAACAAAGGACTGAGCCCAACGTTTGCAAACAAAATCTGCAAAAAACGAGGCATAGAAGCTTTCTTTTTGCAACTCATAAAAAATAAAAAAAGTTTATTGATCGTTAAAGATTGACTTTAATTAGTTAATGTCTGTCCCTCTGTGTCGGCTTTCCCACACTTACTAAACTCAAGACATTGGAGATGGCCTGAGTGATTGCAACTTCTCCACCTGCACAGCAGCAAAAATGGGATACCCTGAGCTTTGTCTCAACGCTGTATCTACAGCCTGTGCTAGAGCTGCTGCTGAAAGACGTACCCCCCTCTTGGTACCCCGAGGTGCGGCTTGGTTTGCAAGAAGCGCTGGTCAACGCAGCCAAGCACGGCAACTGCCTTGACCCAGCCAAATGCATCTCTGTTAAGTACACGGCTTCGGCCTCTCACCTGTGGTGGGTGATTGTCGACCAGGGCAAGGGGTTTCACTACCCCGGTGGCTGTGACGAGGCTAGAGACAACAACTGCACCGCTCACCCGGGCGAATGCGGGCGCGGGCTTTACATTCTTTATCAAGTATTTGATCAGGTTAGCTGGTACAACGATGGGTGCGAGCTACATCTATGCAAAGTAGTACGGCAGCCCCGCCGACTGCCGTTGATTCATTAGCTTTGGCCGTAGTTTTAGTCGGTCGGTAACCGAGTCTTGCGTTCACCGTGGGTCGGGCAAGGGGGTGCCTGCAAGCTGTGATTTAACCAGCCGGTGGCCTGTTCAACTCGAATCAGGGCTTCTTCAGAATTTTGTTTGAGCAAAAATACCAGCGCTGCCGCCAGTTGCTCGCTGGCTCTCACCCGGCGATTACTGCTCAGCCGATGCCAGTCGATCGGCTTGATCGCCAATCGCTCGGCCAGGAGCTGCGCCAGTTCAAGGTCGCTCAGCTCAGCGGCCGGTTTAGCCGTCTGAACGGATGCCTCAGACGTGTTTAGAGGATCAAACGAAAAAGCCATAGTGACTGAAACCAGTTGGGGTTAACTAGAAGCTATACTCTGCCCTGGGATGCCTCAGGCAAAACGCTGCTTTCTTTACATTCTGCACTAATGAACCCAGCCTATTGGCGAAGACGTCACCACAGCCAGCGGGGATCCCTCGGCGACCCCTCCGAAGCCCCAGCCTCTCTCGCTGAGCTGTTGCAGCAGCTAGAGAGGCTGGAGGGGCGATTGCACCAGCTTAAGACTGGAATTGGCAACCTGGTGCAGCTGCAGCAGTTGCAGGCTGATGTGCCCCCCAGCGATGTCCAGCAATCGGCTCACGACGTTGCTCAGCTGCAGGAAACCGCCGATAACTTTGAACTGGAGCTGGCCAGCCGGATTGTGAGCTGGCAGCACTTGCGAGAACCGTTTTGGCAGGCCGTGCGGTTTGGTGGGCTAGGGCTTTTGATCGGCTGGTGTCTGGCCTGGTTTGTCTACGCCCGTTGAGCTAGCTTTTTCTGGAATAGGCAGATTTTTTTAGACTGCCCGAAACAAATTCCCGAAGCATGCTAGGATTATAAATCGTGGATAGGGCGGGTCGGTGCCCGAGTGGTTAATGGGGGTGGACTGTAAATCCACTGGCTACGCCTACGCTGGTTCG
>JBARVK010000637.1:0-14470 GCA_049646225.1 Nodosilinea sp. | reverse complement strand
GAACAACTACCGCCAGGGACTGGGTCCCGTCGCCCTGGTCATACATCAGCCGCAGCCAGCCCGCATCGCACAGCTCCGACCCATCGCTTCCCTGGGGCCGAGTCTGTAGCCACGCCTGGCCCCAGGCGGTAACGGCGGTGGGTTGCACCCCCAGCCAGTGGTTGAGAATGGAAATATCGTGAATAGCCAAATCCCAAAATACGTCGGCATCGGGACGAACTGGGCCCAGGCTGGTGCGGGCCCCGTAGCCGTAGCGCAGCGTACCCAGTGCTGGGCAGAGGTCTCGTCCTCGCTGCACCGCCGGATGAAACAGGTAAGTGTGGTCAACCATTAGCTGGCGCTGCTGGGTCACCGCTAGCTGACTCAGGGTGGCGCTGGTCTCGTGCTCTAGGGTGAGGGGTTTCTCGCTCAGCACATGCAGCCCTTGCTCTAGGGCTGTTTTGATGATTGGGTAATGGGTAATGGCGGGGGTCGCGATCGCCACGGCGCTCAGCCCCGGATGGGCTATGGCCTCGCTCCAAGTGTCGTAGCAGGCGATCGCTGGGGCTAAACCAAAGCGATCGCAGAGCTCGTGCAACCGCTGGCGATTGGGGTCAACCAGGGCGACCACCCGTGCCTCGGGCAGGGCGAGAAAGTTGCGCAGCAGGTGGTTACCCCAGCGGCCCAGGCCGATAATGGCCAAATCCACAGGAGTAGCCCCATTGGGGAATATAGGCTCAGACAGCGCCAGCGGATGAGTCATGGTCAAGGGTGGCGCGAAGGCGATCGTAAGCCTCGGTAGCGGCGGCCTGCTCGGCCTGTTTTTTGGTGGGGCCATGGCCAGTTCCCCAACAGGTTTCTCGAAACCACACGGTCGATTGATACCGCTGGGGGTCACCGTCTATGGGGCGCTGTTCGTCTGTGCGGTACTGAGGCAGAGTTTTGTTGTAGGCCTGGGTGAGCTCCTGCAAAGCAACTTTGTAGTTTTGTCTGGCGGGGTCCTGCTGCACGGCGATCGCCTGCCGGATCAGCCGGTCATCAAGCCAGGCTCTAACTTGCTCCAGACGATGGGTTTGCAAGTACAGTACCGCGACTACGGCTTCTAGGGCATCGGCTAGATGAGTCGATCCCGCTTTCATGCCAGGGCCAACGGTTAAATATGAGGCTAGACCTAGGTCGTGGGCCAGCTGAGCCAGGCTGCGATCGCTGATTAGCACCGACCGCACCGCTGAGAGATCGCCTACCGTGGCATCAGGGAAGCATTCCTGGAGGCACTCCGTAGCGGCTAGTCGCAGCACGGCATCACCCAGCAGTTCCAGCTGTTCATAGTCATAGCAGGCTGCCGCCGATTTGTGGGTCAACGCCTGGTCTAAACGGTTTAAGTCAAAGCTGATATTGGGGGGTAGCCCCAGATCTTCGACACAGCACTGCAGCTGCCGCCGTCGAGACAACGGTAGTTCAGTCACGGCTTGTCGCGTTAGTAAAGGGGAAGGAGGTAGACATAAGCCGGGTTCTGTTCCCCCACTGCTGAGGGGGCGGTTATCTATCTGGGACGTTTGTTACCAAACGCCTCTTGCGGTACTCAATGACGGGGCCGGAAAAAGACCAACCTTGCCCCTCGACCTTGCACCCAACCGGGGTTTACCGAGCCAGCACCTCTCGATACTGCTGGTGCGCTCTTACCGCACCCTTGCACCCTTACCTGTGCCCTGAGGTCATAGACCGGGGGCCATCGGCGGTATGTTTCTGTGGCACTCTCCTCACGGTCACCCGCACTGGGCGTTACCCAGCAGGTCTGGTCTTTCGGGAGCCCGGACTTTCCTCAGACTGGCAAACACCAGTCCGCAACCGCCTGCGCTACCTCCCTCTTACCCTTAGTTTAAACCCCCAGGTCGATAAAGCAGCGGTTGGAACAGCAGGGGTGGGCGGCCTTTTTCTCACTACTGCTCTGACATAGCCTTCCCAGCAACCAATCATGCCACGGTTAACCCCAAATACCACAACGTCCCGGCTGACTTAAATCAGCCGAGACGTTGACGCGATCGCCAACAGAGCTGCCTAACCGGCTTCGGTCTGATCGTCGATCAGCAGATCATCGTCGTCGTCATCGGCACCATTGCCCAGCCCAGAGGAGTCGCCATTGCCAGCCCCACCGCCGCGAGATCCACCATCATCTAGCGACATGCCGCCGATCATCTCGTCGTCATTGAGCATGCTGAGGTTGCCGTCGAGATCGTAGCTGCGAGCGGTGAAGTCATCCAACACCACGTCCTGTAGCACCATGTCATCGTCCAAAATGGCCGATTCGTAAGCAGGGTCAAGCTCAGGGGACGGCGACTCTTCGTAGGCGTTATAGCCAGTACCAGCCGGAATTAGGCGGCCAATGATGACGTTCTCCTTCAGGCCGCGCAGCCAGTCAGACTTGCCCTCGATCGCCGCCTCGGTCAGCACCCGAGTGGTCTCCTGGAAGCTAGCCGCCGAGATAAAGCTGTCGGTGTTCAGCGAGGCTTTAGTGATACCCAGCAGCACCGGCGTGTATTCCGCTGGGGCACCGCCAGTAATGGCCATGGCCTCGTTTACCTGCTCGACCTGATAGATCTCGACCAACTCGCCGGGCAGCATGGTGGTATCGCCGCCGTCGTCAATGCGGCACTTCGACGACATCTGCCGCACAATCACCTCGGTGTGCTTGTCGGAAATATCAATCCCTTGAGACTGATACACCGACTGCACCTCGTTCACCAGGAAGGACTGCACCTTTTGCAGTGCCCCCAGAGCGGCATCGTGGATGCCCATACCCTGGCTGAGGTTGTACTTAAAGAACACCTCCAAAATCTGGTGGGGGTTGGCTGGGCCATCGGTCAGGTGCTCAGCGGTGCTGACCCGCTGACCATCAGACACCAGAACGTTTTGCCCAGGGCTGATGGGGTACTCCGTCACGACGCCATCATCTTCGATGATTTTAACCTCCACGGTTTCGTCATCGCTGTAGACAACCTGGGCATTGCCGGGACGCTCAGACAGGACGCAGCCTTCCTTTGGCTTACGGGCTTCCAGCAGTTCTTCAATCCGGGGTAGACCCTGAATAATGTCGCCGGTCTTAGCTCGCTCAAACACCAGCAGCACTAAGTTGTCACCCCGCTGAACCAGGTCACCGTCTTCGATGTGCAGCACGGCACCGGTAGATACCCGATAGGGGCGAGCCAAACGCAGCGCTATCTGTCCACCCTCGATGCCGGTCACTTCGCCCGATTCTTCGTGAACCAGGCCGGGAGCCAGCTCGGTGTTGGCCACCACCAAATCACCCACTTTCACCGTGGGATCCTTGCCCTGGAGGTCAACCTTCATGCGGTCAGCGTCTCGCACTACCAGCACCCGGCGAATGGCCTCTTGACCCTCGCGGATGCCGCGTACTTCTCCAGCCTCTTTACAGCGAATTTCAGTCCGAGCCACCACCGCTCCGGGTTCAATTTGCTGGCCGTCTTCCACCAGCAGCCGGGTCACGGTTTTACCCTGGGTTTGATCGGCCACGGCGTCGCGGCGAATCACCTGGGTTTCCAGCACCACCATCTGCAGGCGCATCAGGTCAGTGTCTTGATCGTCGGGTACCAGTTCAATATCGGCGACCACGTGGGGTGACTCATCTTCGATGTCGAGCACCAGCTGAGTGCGCAGGAGTTCAACGCCATCCACAGACTTCACCCGCTCCCCATCTTTGAAGGGAATGCGCTGGATGGCGCGCAGCTTGATCGAACCGGCGGCATCGGCGGCGCTGTCCTGGCTGGGCACGGCTGGTTCGTTGGGCACTACGTACTCCTCTACTGGGCGTAGCAGCAGGGCCGGGCCATCGGGGGTTTCAACGTACTCGACGTAGCGCAGCGCGTCGGCCACCAGACCCGGCATTACCTCTTCGCCAGCGTTGACCAGGGTGCCATCGCGATCCATCACATCTTCAGGCGCATCCACCATGTGAATTTCGCCCGGCTTGACCAAGATCTCGCGCAGAATGTCGTTCTTCTGGGTCACTTCGACCACGCCGCTGTTTTGGCAGAAGATGTCTTTGACCACCTCAGTACCCGCTTCTAGATACTGACCGTCTTCCACCATCAGCAGCGAGATGTCTTTGTTGACCTCGTGCGCTTCTTCGGGGATCCACAGTAGGGTGCCACCCTGCACCACCTCGTAGCCCTGCTTGCCTTTGCCTTTTTTGGCGACATCAACACCAGAAAATTTGACGATACCGCCAGTTTGGGTATGGAAGCGATCGTCTTCCAGCTCGGCAATCACCTGGCCACTGGTGACCTTAGCTCCGGGCGTGGCAATCAGAGAGAAGCGCTGACCGTAGGCGGTTTCAATAAAGTAGTGCTCGCGGCCTTGGCCTTGTTCCTTACGGACATGGGCCTGGTCGAGCATCACCGAGGCGGTAATGATTTCGACCTCGCGGGTGCCCTTTTCGTCGTCGGCTTCGGGCAGACGCACCAAGCCGCCGCGCTCGGTGGTGAGCTTGGTTTCGGCCAGGGTGTCATCGGCGTTGACGTAGTCGCCGTTACGCACCACGGGCTCGGCACTGGGGGGCAGGTTATAGACGTCACCAGCCAGCACCCACAGCAAACCGCCCCGCTGGGCCAGGCGGGTGGTGTTGCCCTGGCGGTCGGTTTTCTCTTCCTGGACTAGGCCAGCAAATTTCACTTCCCCAGCCAGGTCAGAGGTCACGTCTTTGGTGGCCTTTTCAGTCACCTTGCGGGTGCGTCCGGCGGAGGGCAGTTCGGCGAGCAGCTGCTCTTTTTGAACGGTTTCACCGTCGTTGACAAACAAAATCGTGCCCTGGGGCAGAGATTCGGTTTTGTTTTTGCCCGTGCCCTCGATCACAATGTCAGCATTGGCCTCCAGCATGAGGGCTTCTTCGCCGTAGCGGGTGCGAAAGGCGCGGGTCTTGAGGTTCTTGGGCAGCTTTACGGTGCCGTCTTTGCTGGCCCGGATCCGAGGAGCCACTTCGCCGGTAAAGGTACCGCCGGTGTGGAATGTCCGCATGGTCATCTGGGTACCCGGTTCGCCGATGGACTGGGCGGCAATGATGCCCACGGCTTCGCCCAGGTCAACCATTTCAGAGTGGGCCAGGCTCCAGCCGTAGCAGAGACGGCAGACCGAACGAGTCGCCTCACAGGTGAGCGGCGATCGCGCTACGACCCCTTCCACTCCAGCCTCAGCCAGCATTTCTGCGGTTTCTGGGGAAACGGGATGATCTTTCTCTAGGAGTACCTCACCCGTTTTGGGGTGCAAAACATCTTCGGCAACTACCCGACCCAGCAGGCGGTTCTCTAGAGGAATCAGTACCCGTTCTCCGTCGGTCATACTGCGTAGGGGAATCCCCCGCTCGGTGCCGCAGTCGTGCTCGCGGATGATTACATCCTGAGACACGTCGACCAAGCGACGAGTTAGGTAGCCTGAGTCTGCGGTACGTAGCGCCGTATCAACCAGGCCCTTGCGGGCACCGTAGGAGGAAATCACGTACTCGGTAACGGTTAGCCCCTCACGGAAGTTAGTCTTAATTGGCAGGTCAATGATTTCTCCTTGGGGATTAGCCATCAGACCCCGCATGCCGACTAGCTGCCGCACCTGGGAGATATTCCCTCGGGCACCGGAAAAGGCCATCATGTAGACCGAGTTGAGCGGGTTGTTTTCTTTGAAGTTTTTGACTACCTGGTCTTTCAGCTCTTCGCTGGTGTCATTCCAGGTATCAATTACCTTGGTCAGGCGCTCCACTTCGGTAATTTCGCCTCGCGTGTAACGCTCCTCGGTGATGCGAATATCTTCTTCGGCGGCGGCCAGCATGCCTTTCTTTTCCTGAGGCACCTGAAGGTCTTCTACGCTAATAGAGACTCCGGCCCGGGTGGCATACTTGAACCCTAGCTCTTTGATTCGGTCGGCCATCTGGGAGGTGCGCGCGGTGCCGTGGGTCGTAAACGACCAGGCAATCAGCTTTTTCAGCTGCTTTTTGTCAATGATACGGTTCCGAAAAACCGGAGAGGATTGAGGTGCCCCTTGCTCAGCCATAGGTTTTGCCCTTGTAATGTGATGTTCGTGCGGTAGTGTTTTGTGGCCCCTAGCCAGCGATCGCGTCGAGCACCGCCTTGTTGTAGATAATGCGACCCGGGGTAGTCTTGATGTACTGAGAGATCAAATTACCCTCACGGTCTAAACGCACCCGGCGATCGGGGTAAATTTCGGTGATGGTGCCGTCCTCAGACTCCATACGCTCAGGGGCCGTTGACTTAGGCTGATCAGACTCAACGTCTCCATCAAACCGCAGCCACACCTTGGCGTGGAGATCGATCAAACCCTGTTCAAAGGCCATAATGGCGTCCTCCATGCCGGCGAAGTAGTGGCCTTCGCCCCTAGTAGCATCAGGGTTTTCCGCCGTCAGATAGTAGCAGCCCAGCACCATATCCTGAGACGGCGTAATGATCGGCTGACCCGTGGCGGGCGACAGCACGTTGTTAGAGGCCAGCATCAGCAGACGCGCCTCCGACTGAGCTTCCAGGGATAACGGCACGTGCACAGCCATCTGGTCACCGTCAAAGTCGGCGTTAAAGGCCGGACACACCAGCGGGTGCAGCTGAATGGCGCGCCCCTCTACCAAGATGGGCTCAAAGGCCTGAATGCCCAAACGGTGAAGGGTTGGGGCTCGGTTTAGCATCACGGGGTGGCTCTCAATCACCTCCTCCAGCACATCCCACACGCTGGGGTCATTGTGCTGAATTAGCTTTTTAGCCGCCTTGATATTGTTAACCAAGCCTTGGCGAATCAGCCGGTGAATCACAAAGGGCTGAAACAGCTCGATCGCCATCTCGCGGGGCAGCCCGCACTGGTGAATTTGCAGCTTGGGGCCTACTACAATCACCGAACGGCCCGAGTAGTCAACTCGCTTACCCAGGAGGTTTTGGCGGAAGCGACCCTGCTTACCCTCAATGATGTCAGAGAGAGATTTCAGCGGCCGGTTGTTGGCCCCCACCACAGTACGGCCCCGGCGACCGTTGTCAATCAGAGCATCTACGGCCTCCTGCAGCATCCGCTTTTCGTTACGGACGATGATCTCTGGAGCCAAAATCTCCTGTAGGCGAGCCAGTCGGTTGTTGCGGTTAATCACCCGACGGTAGAGGTCATTGAGGTCAGAGGTGGCAAAACGACCACCGTCAAGCTGCACCATGGGCCGCAGGTCGGGCGGAATCACCGGAATGACGTCCAGCACCATCCACTCGGTCTTAGAGCCCGTGGCGATAAAGTTGTCAATTACCCGCAGGCGCTTGATCAGCTTGGCCCGCTTTTGCCCTTTGGAATTGGCGATGTCTTCCCGCAGCTTCTCTGCCGTGGTCTCTAGCTCTAGATCCTCCAGCAGGCGCTGAAGCGCCTCGGCCCCAATGCCGACCTCAACGCCAGATAGCTCGGTTTCTTCGTCGTAGAGCTGATCCTCAATCTCAATCCACTGATCTTCGGTCAGCAGCTGCTTGTAGCTGAGGTTATCGGCATTACCCGGATCGAGCACCACGTAGGCGTTGAAATAGACGATCTGCTCCACGTCGCGTAGAGGCATGTCGAGCAAGATCGCAATATAGCTGGGGATACCCTTCAGGTACCACACGTGGGCTACCGGAGCCGCCAGCTTGATGTAGCCCATGCGGTGACGACGCACCCGCGACTCGGTCACCTCAACGCCGCAGCGCTCGCAGACAATGCCCCGATGGCGCACTCGCTTGTACTTGCCGCAGTGGCATTCCCAGTCCTTGGCGGGGCCAAAGATGCGCTCACAAAAGAGCCCGTCCATCTCAGGCTTGAGGGTGCGGTAGTTAATCGTTTCGGGCTTGGTAACCTCGCCCACAATTTGACCGTTAGGCAGGGTGCGCTCTCCCCACTGGCGAATCCGCTCCGGGGAGGCGAGGCCGATTTTGACGTAGTCAAACCGTTGTTCTAGCTTGGCCATGCTGGGTATTTTCCTTGAAAGGGCGCTTGTCTAGATCAGGAGGGTAAGGGCCGCTCCTCTAGATTGTCTAGACGCAATCTCAGGAGCGGCGATGGGGTTGGGGTTAGTCTTCTACTTCCTCAAGCTCTTCATCTCGAGTAGCAATAGACTCGTAGGTGGGGCGAGAAGGGGTACGACGGCTGTTGACATCAGCCATCAGATCTACCTCAGTGTCGCGGCTAGTGCCGTCCTCGCGAGTTTCGACTTTGTGCACCGCAATGTCTAGGCAGAGGGATTGCAGCTCTCGCATCAGCACCTTGAACGATTCAGGAGTGCCAGGCCGAGGAATCGATTTGCCTTTGACGATCGCATTGAGTGCCTCGTTACGCCCCTGCATGTCGTCCGATTTCACCGTCAGCAGTTCCTGGAGTGTGTAGGCCGCTCCGAAGGCCTCCAATGCCCACACTTCCATCTCACCAAATCGCTGACCGCCCTGCTGAGCTTTGCCGCCCAGAGGCTGCTGGGTCACCAGCGAGTAGGGACCTGTAGACCGAGCGTGGATCTTGTCGTCGACTAGGTGTACCAGCTTCAGCATGTAGGCGCGACCTACCGTAATCGCCTTGTCAAAGGCCTCCCCGGTGCGACCGTCCCGGAGCACAATTTTGCCTGGGTCGTCGGGGTTAAAGATCCAGTCTTTACCAGTGGTTTCCCGAGCTTCCATCAGCTTGCCGTGGGTAGAGTTGCGGGAGGCTTCTTCTCCATACATCTCGTCAAAGGGGATCACCTTAAACCGAGCGTCGAGGTTTTCAGCCGCCCAGCCCAGCAGGCACTCAAACACCTGACCCACGTTCATCCGAGAAGGTACCCCCAGAGGGTTGAGAGCAATGTCAATGGGCGTGCCATCAGGCAGATAGGGCATGTCTTCGATGGGCAAAATGCGGGAGATAATCCCTTTGTTGCCGTGGCGACCGGCCATTTTGTCGCCCACCTGAATCTTGCGCTTTTGGGCCACGTAGACCCGCACCACCATGTTGGCTCCCGGGGGCAGTTCATCGCCCTGCTCACGGGTAAACACCCGCACATCTACCACACGGCCCTTTTCGCCGTTGGGTACTCGCAGAGAGTTGTCACGCACATCCCGAGCTTTTTCGCCGAAGATAGCCCGCAGCAGTTTTTCTTCGGGCGGCTGATCGGATTCGCCCTTAGGCGTCACTTTGCCAACCAGAATGTCGCCTGACTCCACCCAGGCCCCAATCCGGATAATGCCAGTCTCATCGAGCTGACGTAGGGAATCTTCACCTACGTTAGGAATTTCCCGCGTGATTTCCTCAGGGCCAAGCTTGGTCTGGCGCGCCTCGATCTCAAACTTCTCCACGTGAATGGACGTGTAGATGTCGTCATAGACTAAGCGCTCGCTGAGCAGAATGGCGTCCTCATAGTTGTAGCCTTCCCAGGGCATGTAGGCCACCAGCACGTTTTGCCCGAGGGCCAGTTCGCCCCCTTCGGTAGCAGAGCCATCGGCTAGCACCTGCCCAGACTGCACCTGTTCGCCAGGGAACACAATGGGCCGCTGATTTAAACAGGTGTCTTGGTTAGAGCGCTGATACTTTTGCAGCTCGTACTCGTGAACGGTGCCTTCGGGATCGCGCACCTTAATCATGTCGGCGTCAAGATAGACAACCTCCCCATCGGTACGGCTGATGATCACCATGCCGGAGTCACGGGCGGCCTGAGCCTCAAGACCCGTACCGACTAAGGGACGCTCAGGCTGTAGCAGAGGCACGGCCTGACGCTGCATGTTGGAGCCCATTAGGGCGCGGTTGGCATCATCGTGCTCCAAAAAAGGAATAAGCGATGTGGCCACGGAGATAATCTGTACCGGCGACACCGCCACATAATCGACCTCGGTAGAGTCGGTGGTGGTGAAGTCTTGGCGATAGCGCACCGGAATGGTGTCGCCTAGGATGTAGCCCTCCTCGTCGGTGGCAATATCTCCAGGGGCAACCCGCAGATCGTCCTCTTCGTCGGCGGTCATGTAGATGGGCTCAACATCCTTAAAAACTCGCCCACCTTCGGCCCGAAAGAAGGGAGTCTCAATAAAGCCAAACTCATTCACCCGAGCGTGGGTCGCTAGGGAGCCAATCAGACCTGCGTTCGGCCCCTCCGGTGTTTCAATTGGGCAGATGCGGCCGTAGTGAGAGGGGTGAATATCACGCACGGCAAAACCTGCCCGCTCTCGGGTCAGGCCCCCAGGGCCGAGGGCGCTAATCCGGCGCTTGTGAGTCAGCTCCGCCAGGGGGTTGGTTTGATCCATAAACTGAGACAGCTGGCTGGAACCAAAAAACTCTTTGATCGCCGCTACCAGAGGCTTGGGGTTCACCAGTGACGCCGGGGTAAGGGAATCGGAGTCAGAAACGGTCATCCGCTCCCGAATGATTCGCTCTAGGCGATTGAGACCTACGCGCACCTGGTTTTGTAACAGCTCGCCGACGGAGCGCACCCGGCGGTTGCCCAGGTGGTCGATGTCGTCGATGGAGCCGATGTCAAACTCCAGGTTGATCAAGTAGTCGATCGCCGACAGGATGTCAGTGGGGGTCAGCACCCGCGTGGCATCGGGCACGTTCAGACGCAGCTTACGGTTGAGCTTGTAGCGACCCACTCGACCCAGGTCATAGCGCTTGGGATCGGAGAACCGGGAGTGTAGCAGTTGCTCGCCTCCAGACACCGTAGGGGGTTCACCGGGTCGCAGCTTGCGGTATAGCTCCAGCAGGGCTTCTTCTTCGCTAAACTGCCCTTCTTTCTCGATGGTTTTTTGGAAGTAGTCGGGGTGGCGCAGGGAATCAAAGATCTCGTTGTCGGTGAGGCCTAGCGCCTTCAGCAACACCTGAGCCGATAGCTTGCGGGTTTTGTCAATGCGCACCCACACCAGGTCATTTTTATCGGTTTCAAACTTAAGCCAGGCTCCGCGGTTGGGGATCAGATTGGCGTTGTAGGTGCGGCGGCCATTTTTGTCGGTTTCGGCTTTGTAGTACACCCCAGGGCTACGCACGATCTGGTTGACGATAACCCGTTCTGCCCCGTTAATGATGAAGGTACCGCGATCGGTCATCAGCGGCAGGTCACCGATAAAGACCTCCTGCTCTTTGATTTCACCGGTTTCTTTGTTGATTAACCGGGTGGGTACGTACATCTGCACAGCGTAGGTGGCATCCCGCCGCTTAGCCTCATCAACATCGTACTTAGGGCTTTTGAGCTTGTACTGTTTGCCGAGGAAGTGTAGCTCAAGCTTGCCGGTGTAGTCAGTAATAGGAGAGAAGCTTTCCAGTTCTTCGATCAGCCCTTCTTCTAAGAACCAGCGAAAGCTAGACCGCTGAATCTCTACCAGGTCGGGCAGAACAAAGTTGGGAGTAGTTTGGTAAACGGTGGTTTCAGTCATGGGTCTCCTAGTGCAGGTCGGCCAGGGGCAGATGGGTCAGCGTGTAGTGACGCATCTCAAATAAAGCAGGTGGGGAAATTGGGGCGGTCAAGCAGGACGATCGCAAAGGCCCGTCTAATCGGTGGAAAGAGGCACACAGCGGCGATCGCACCCAGTGTTAACCAACGCCTAGCCCGCGGGTACGGAACGTAAATTGGGGCCAGTGGAGGACAAGGGAGATAGCTCGGGCAATTTAAACAAAGTCACAGCATTACGGGTGGTAGTCTGAGCTAAGGCGTCAAAGTTGACCTGGCGCAGTTCGGCCAGGTAAGCCGCCACATGATACACAAAGGCAGGCTGGTTGCGGCGCTCTTTTCGCCGCGGTTCGGGAGACAGGAAAGGGCAATCAGTTTCAACGAGCAGTCGGTGGGCAGGCACCATTTGAGCGGAAGCTTTAACCTGGTGGGCATTCTTAAAAGTAACGATGCCGCTAAAGCTGATGTAAAACCCCAGGTCAAGAAACCGCTGTGTTTCGGCCGGAGTACCGGCCCAACAGTGCATAACGCCACCCACAAAACCAACCTGACGCTGAAATTCTTCGATCATGTCAGCCGTGGCCTGGGCCGCATCGCGGCAGTGAACGATTACCGGCAGCCCGAGGCTGTGAGCAATGGTCAACTGCTGCCAAAAGGCCTCACGCTGCACAGCGTCATCATCTGACTTAAAGAAATCGAGCCCGGTTTCGCCAATGGCGACGACTCGATCGTCGGAAGCGGCTAATTCAGCGATCTGGGCCGCTGTAGCCGCAGTCCATTTGTCCATGTCGAGAGGATGCAGCCCCACCGACAGATACAGTTCGGGAATGCGGTCAGCGATCGCCTGCATACCGGCAAACTCCCCAGGCTCAACGCAGGAATGCACCAAAGCCGAAACCCCGGCCTGTCTCCAGGCCTGGGTCAGGTCGTCGAGATCCCCAGCAAACGTATCAAAGTTGAGATGTACGTGGGTATCAACCAAAGGCATAACAAGTGCAGCGACAAGAAACAGTAGGCAGCCCAGCGTGTTCGAAGTCTAGGAAGACCCTAGGACGCAGCCCCTGTCGCCTCTTGTGCTTTGAGCACCCGAGCCAGGCCAGATTTTTTTCGGGCACCGGTATTGGGGTGAAGCACGCCCCGCTTGACGGCCTTATCGATTTTGCTGTAGGCCGCTGCCATGGTGACCTCAACCTGCTTTTTGGTATCAGCGCTAGGGGCAGCCCGATAGGCGTCAACAGCAGAAAGATAGTTCTTAGTCAGCGTTTTGACTGCCGACTTGTAAGTTCGGTTGTGCAGCCGATTGCGCTCGGTGATCTCGATTCGTTTTAGTGCAGACTTGATGTTTGCCACAGTTCGCCCTAGCTTAACAAGATTAATTGACTGGATAAAGCATGTTAGCACCAATCGGTTCCAAATGGTGTAATTGAATGCTTTAGCTAGCTACCAAATTAGTCGGTAGATCGACTAGGATGTTAGGACGCTGGTGTTGACTGCTGTTCCGGAGTGTTTTGTCGTTCCAAAAGTAGTTGCCCTAGCGCACCGCACCTTGCTGGCTTATCTGGATTCCTAGCTGTAATGCTGCGCATCACCCATCAGCTACCTGAGGCAAAAACAGAGCTACAACGCATCTGTGCCCGCACTCACGACGATCAGGTCGTTCATAAGGAAGCCACGGTTCGAGAAATCTTGCACGCCGTTCGCCGTCAGGGAGACCAGGCGCTTGTTCAGTATACTGCGGACTTTGACGGCGTTACGCTGACCGCAGACGGGCTGCGCTTTTCGGGGGCCGAGCTAGATGCGGCCTATCAGCAGGTGAGCAAGGGTCTGCTAGACGCCATTCGGCTGGCCTGTAAAAACGTCGAACAGTTTCACCGTCAGCGAATACCTCAGAGCTGGGTGCGATTTGAAGACAACGGAGTGGTGCTGGGCAAGCGCTATACCCCAGTTGATCGCGCCGGGATTTATGTGCCTGGGGGGCGTGCCTCTTACCCAAGCACCGTGATTATGAATGCGATTCCGGCCCGGGTGGCTGGGGTCAAGCAGGTGGTCATGGTTACTCCCCCTGGCCCGTCGGGCACGGTCAATCCGGCGGTGCTGGTGGCGGCCCAGGAGGCAGGTATCACTGAGATTTACCGGGTTGGGGGAGCCCAGGCGATCGGGGCATTGGCCTACGGTACAGCAACAGTACCGGCCGTGGATGTCATTACTGGCCCCGGCAATATTTACGTCACGCTGGCCAAAAAGCTGGTATTTGGCACCGTAGGCATTGACTCGCTGGCTGGGCCTTCGGAGGTGCTGGTGATTGCCGACCACACGGCCAACCCTGCCCATGTTGCCGCCGATCTGCTGGCCCAGGCGGAACACGACCCCATGGCCGCCGCCATTTTGATTACTACCAGCGAACTGCTGGCCACGCGGGTGGCCACCGAGGTTGACCGCCAGCTGGCTGGACACCCGCGCCAGACCCTGACCGAGAAGTCAATCGCTAACTACGGTCTAGCCGTCGTTGTCGATAGTTTGGAGCGAGCTGCCGAGCTGTCTAACGACTTTGCCCCCGAGCACCTGCAGCTAGAAGTGGCGGAGCCCTGGGATTTACTGGAGCACATTCGCCACGCGGGGGCGATCTTTTTGGGCCACTCTACCCCTGAGGCGGTGGGTGACTACTTGGCTGGCCCCAACCATACCCTGCCCACCTCGGGAGCGGCCCGCTATGCTTCGCCGCTTTCGACCGAAACGTTCATGAAGCATTCCAGTTTAATGCAGTATTCACCTGAGGCTCTGCGGGGAGTAGCGGAGGCGATCGCGGCCCTGACCGAAACCGAGGGGCTACCCTCCCACGGCGACTCGGTGCAGCGGCGGGTGCAGCCTGAATCGAGCGGCGACGAGGGTGCGCCTAGCCCCTAGTCCTCAGGGGCGGACTTAGGGGCGGACGTTTAGGGACTATTTTTGACAATTAGGGAGCAGGGGAACTAAGGAGCCAAGCACGCTAAAGCGGTAGGTCTATTGCGGCCTTCGAGGATCAGGTCCGTTTCCCGAAACCGGCGTTGCCTCTGGACCGCTCTACAGACCGCGTTTGGGATCGGC
>JBARVK010000636.1:0-2795 GCA_049646225.1 Nodosilinea sp. | reverse complement strand
GTGTAAGCCCTTAGCCGCTGGCTGCCCAATGCAGCGATAAGCAAGAATACTCTAAAAGCATTCTGTCACGTTTTGATGACATAGCCAAAAAATGTAGCTGGAAGCACAGAATTTAGTGGCTTTTGGGCAGGTTGAATTGGGCTATGGTGCCTTGGCCTAGGCGTTGAGGACACAAACCCAAGGCTATAAGGCTTAAGGCTGGGGTGCTATTGGGCAGCAAGCGGAGCTAAAAATCCAACGTTTGTTTCAGATCGGTCTGGGCGGGCGGACGCGATCGCATGGCCATGCCGCAAGACCGGCGCAGGGGAAAGACCTCTGCGCCTAACGAATAAGGCGGCTCTGCTGGTGCTCAGCTAAACGCCTGGAGTGTGGCTAGCCTGCGATCGCAGGCACCCGCAGCGGCTCTCCCGTCAGGCTAAAGGGGCGCACTTCGGTAATTTTCACCTGCACCAGCTCGCCCTTCAGCGCGGCAAAATCGCCCGCAAAAAAGGCCAGCCGATTGCCGCGAGTACGGCCCATTACCTGGCTAGGGTCTTTGGGATTGATAGCCTCGACTAACACTTCTTCGGTGCGGCCCGCGTAGCGCTGCGATCGCTCGGCAGCCTTCGTATTCACCAGATGGTTGAGTCGCTGGAGGCGATCGCTCTTGACCTCCTCCGACAGCTGTTTTTCCCACAGGGCGGCGGGGGTGCCGGGGCGGGGCGAATAGGCTGCCGTGTTGAGCTGGTCGAAGGCAATGTCGTTGACTAAATCCAGCGTGTGCTGAAACTGTGCCTCCGTTTCGCCGGGGAAGCCCACGATCGCATCGGCGCTAATCGCTGCATCGGGCATGTAGCGGCGCACGGTATCAATGATGCGGCGGTACTTTTCGTGGGTGTAGCCCCGCGCCATCGCCTTTAGCACGTCGTTGTTGCCCGATTGAAACGGAATGTGGAAGTGCTCGCACACCTTGGGCAGCTCGGCGCAGGCGCGAATCAGTCGCTCGGTGAAGTAGCGGGGGTGGCTGGTGGCAAAGCGAATGCGCTCAATGCCGGGCACATCGTGGACGAAATACAGCAGGTCGGTAAAGGTGTGCTGGTGCCGCCCGTCGGTGGTAGAGCCGGGCAGGTCGCGCCCGTAGGCATCTATGTTTTGGCCCAGCAGTGTCACTTCTTTGAAGCCCTGACGGCCCAGTTCTTCCATCTCGGCCCGAATGGCCTCTGGGGTGCGCGATTGCTCAACCCCTCGCACGCCGGGTACCACGCAGTAGGTACAGCGCTCGTTGCAGCCGTAGATCACATTGACCCAGGCGGTAATGGTGCTGTCGCGCCGGGGCTTAGTGATGTCTTCCATGATGTCCACCGCTTCGGTGGCGACCACCTGGTTGCCGTCGAGCACCTGCTCCAACAAATCCTGTAGGCGGTTGGCGTGCTGTGGCCCCATTACCAGGTCGAGTTCGGGCACCCGGCGCAGCAGGGCTTCGCCTTCCTGCTGGGCCACGCAGCCGGCCACAATTAGCGTCAGGTCGGGCTTTTCGTGCTTGCGCTTGGCCTGGCGACCCAGGTATGAGTAGACTTTCTGCTCGGCGTTGTCGCGAATGGTGCAGGTGTTGTAGAGCACCACATCGGCGTCGTAGGGGTCGTCGGTGTAGGTGAGGCCCATGGTGTCGAGAATGCCCGCCATGCGCTCGGAGTCGGCTTTGTTCATCTGGCAGCCGAAGGTGGTGATGTGATATTGACGAGCAGAACCGGCCATAGGTCTAGGCTTTGGGTATAGCAACAACGCAGTCTCCCATTTTAGCGCTATGGCCCTGCATCCTTTCACCTGTCAGAGTGATCTGAAGCAATAATCTTTGCGATCTACTGAGACTACATCTCACAAGCCTGCGATCGCTCCACCCGCCAGCACTTGCCATCTGCGATCGCAAGGCTAAGGGCCAAATATCCCTGGTCGACTCTCTGCAAACGCGCGGTTGCGCTGAAGATCCAATTCAAGCTGCACCAGGTCGCTGAGCTGGGCGGTAAGCCTTTCAACTTGTTTGTCGGCGGCTACTTTGCGATACAGGGCAGCCCGGGCTAGGTCTTCGCGGTTGGTATCGAGCGCCTTTTGGGCTACGCGGTGCCAGTCGCGGACGTCTTTTTGAGCCGATTGCTGGTCGGCGAGGGTGGTGTTGTAGGCGGTGGCAATATCGCCCAGGGCTTTTTGAACGTTGGCTCGGGCTTGTTCGGGGGTGGTGACGTGGTGGTCGCGATCGGCCAAGCGGCGCAGCTCGGGCAGGTTGAGTTGGTCTACCCGCAGGCCAAAGTTGGCGAGCTGGCGGCTCTCGCTGCGGCCTGTTGTGCACCAGTTGGCAAAGTGCTCGCAATTGTTTTGCAGCAGGTCGTACTGGCGCTCGCCCAGGCGGCTGGTGGCCCGCTCGATTACCGCCTCGGGAGCATAAATTGGGGACTGGCGCACGGTGTAGACCGGATTGCTCCAGGAAAAGGCGGCGTAGCTGGTGCGGGCAATCTCGGCCTCATCCTTGGCTTTGCTGTAGTGGATGACGGTGTCGTCGCCGCAGTCGATGCCGTGGTGCTGGTACAGGCCCGGCACCCCGGCCAGGTCTCGCATAACGTAAATCTGATCGCCCTTGGCCATAGCTGCTGCCGTTTGGTTGGAATAATCGGAGCGCAATTGGTATCGCGATCCGGTCTGAAGGTACTGCTCTCGTTATAGCAGTCCTGTTTGTTGACGAGCGGTGCGGGTATGCACACCGCTAAAATCTGAGTTCTCCCGTAGCTAAATCGAGGGTGAGCTGCCCACCAGCGGCGGGGATT
>JBARVK010000635.1:0-6454 GCA_049646225.1 Nodosilinea sp. | reverse complement strand
AAGTGAAGCTACAATCATGGGCAGTGAGATAGGTTAAACAATCCTATAAATAGGTGCTAGCAAAAATCAATTGAATTATCTTTTGTTTCACTCATACAACTTAGCGATAATCTAGGACGCCATAATCGACTAATAGGGGTATATTTTTCGTATTTAAAACGCTTCTATGGAGGGAGAACAAAATCTTATCAGTCGCTGGGATGCAGGATTTTGGCGACTGTTTTGGCGTTTTCTTATTCTTTTCAGCGTCCTCTCAGTTTTCTCTCATGTTTTATGCTCAAGCTCGGCCTCATTGAAACTGAGGCAGTAGTATTTAACCAGAGTTCGGGATAAGGAAATTCTCTGCAAAAGCAGGCCTGCCGTCCCCTCCTGGGAGGGGTAGGGGTGGGTGAGTCGGGGCTAGCGGCGGAACATCACCGTATGCAGCTAATTACTTGCTGTAGCCGTTTTGACCCACCCCGCCCTTCGGGCACCCCTCCAAAGGAGGGGACGGCGCTATCCCGAACTGAGGTTATTTAAAAACTGGGGGATACCGGATTCCGCCGATATCCCCCTGCCCTTAGAGCGATCGCCCCATTTAACCGCCAGTACCCAGGGTAAACCGCTGCTTGCCCTGCTCAATCTCCTTATCTGAGGTCGTCGCGTCCTAGCTCAGCTGCTTATCTAGAAAGGTCATCAGGGCCTGCCATGACTTGCGATCGGCCATACCGTCGTAGCGATCGCCGCTGTTCCACACCGTGAAGGCATGGTCAACCCCGCCGTAGATTTCCATCTCGAAGTCCACTCCGGCGGCATCTAGCTCGCTGGCTAGCTGTGCGACATCGGCCATGGGGGCTACCGGGTCATCTGATCCATGGAGGATGAGAATGGGGGCTGGTGTTTGGCTGTAGTCTTGCCCCTCGGGGGTATCAAAACTGCCGTGAAACGATACAAACCCATCCACATCCATGCCGGCGCGAGCCATTTCGAGCACGGCGGCACCGCCAAAGCAGTAGCCGATCGCCACCACACGGCTGCCATCTATGCCCGGCTGGGCCTGGGCTTGCGCTAAACCTGCCAACAGCCGCGATCGCATGGTGTCGCGATCGGCGTAAAGCATACCGCTCTGGGCCTGGGATTCCTCGGCACTGGTTGGGCGTACTCCTTGACCATAGAGGTCAACGGCAAAGGTCGCATAGCCCTGCTGTGCCAGCATTTCCGCCCGGCGCTTTTCGTAGCCGCCCAGGCCGTCCCAGTCGTGCACCAGTAGCACCACCGGCTGGCTGTCGCCAAAGCCCTCGTTAATGGCAAAGTAGCCCTCATAGGATTGCTCATTGATGGTGTAAACCACCGGCTTAGCCACAATATCGGCCTTCACCGCCGGGGTCAGGCCCACCGCGACTAGGGTGGTCACTACAGCCGCCAGCGCGACCAGCAAGAGTTTCCGTATCACTGCAATCTCCTTAATATTGACGAAACCAAATATCTAGATGCCCCTGGGCGCCGATTCTCTCTCCGAGTAGAAAAATAGTGTCTAAGCTTCCCTGAGCAAAGGCAGATCCTGAGCCGGGCCGCCCGCGATCGGCATAGCTCCAAACCTGGGGCAAATCTAGCTAGCGCTGTCTCCAGTCCCTGATATCGTAAAGGAGTTTGAAGCTCAACGCAGAATTGCGCCTCTATCTATGGAATGGACTGCCGACGCTGAAGCCCGACTCAAGGAGATTCCCTTCTTTGTGCGCCCCGCTGCCCGCAAGAAGATTGAGAAATTTGCCCAAGAACAGGGCCTAGGGCAAATTACCGTTGAGGTTTACGAGGCCGCCAAGCAGCAGTTTGGCTAATGCGCCTGGACCGTTGCCCCTGATTCTCTTTGCGGGGGGTGGAGGCGACTGTTGGTTAACGATACCGGAGTTAGGGAAAGACGGCATCAGGTCTTTCTTAGAAATCCTCTCGTGTCGAGGGTCCCTGGCGGAAGCGCGCGGCATCGACCCTAGAGCGGTTGATGTGCTTCTGCCTTGTGGTAGATTTAGCCAGTTAAACAAACGCTATAGAATTTAAAGGAATTTTTTGCGATCGCGCTAATGCCCTCCAGGCTACCTTCCACCTCCCTTTTGCCAATTTCCTTGCGATCTTCGCCGGAGGTCGGTCAGTTGATCGATGAACGTTGGCGGCTGGGCGAATGGTTACAACAATGGTTACAACAGCCGCTCGCTAATCTTTTAGACTCGGGTCTAAGTCCTGATCAAGCGCTTGCAGCGTGCGCTTGCCTGGGGAACTAAGGTTTTTGTATGGCAACCTGCGATCGCACCGTTTTAGTTCTAGGCGATGACATCTGCAGCAGTGCTGGCCTCTATCAGCCCCTGCTTGAGCACAATGGCGATCGGTCTTTTCGAGCGATCACAGAGCACTACGATGGCCCCATCCTAGACCTGTGCCGTACCTACTCTGTAGCTGGCATTCTCTTGGTGTGCCCTGCGTCTGACCGACGCGGCCTCGACCGACTGGCTCAGCTTAGGGCTGAGCTGGGCAAAGCCTGTCCGCCAGTGGTGGTGGTAGGCGACAACGATGCTAGCTTGACCCGGCGGGCCTTTAAAGCGGGCGCAGCCGATTATCTCATTCGCGACCGAGTAACCGCCAACGCGATCTACCAGGCGCTGAGCGATGCCATTCCCGCCCCGGAGAAAGCCGCTTTAAAGCCGATGGCGGCGCTCTCGGCTGACGATCGCTACCGCGACCTGGTTGAGTCGCTGGACGAAGGCTTTTGTCTCTGCCAAATGCTGCTCAGCCCGGAGGGTGCCCCCATTGACTATCGGTTTTTGGAGGTCAACGCTGTCTTTGAATCGCTGACTGGCCTGCAGCAGCCCGTTGGCAAAACCGCGCGCGAGCTGGTGCCCGACCTCGAAGACACCTGGTTTGAGACCTATGGCCGGGTCGCCCTCGATCGCCAGCCCATTCGCTTTGAGCAGCAGTCGGTGCCGCTGCACCGCTGGTTCGATGTGTACGCTTTTCCCATGGGCGAGCCCGAGTACCACCTGTTTGGCGTCCTGTTTCGAAACATCACGATCCGCAAACTTGCAGAGCAGGAGCGAGAAAAGTTTTTTGCCGTCAGCTCAGATCTACAGGTTGTTACGGGTAGCGACGGGTACTTTCGCTGGGTTAGCCCGTCCTTTGAGCGCGTGCTGGGCTGGACTGCCGCTGAAATGACTTCTCAACCCTGGACTGAATTTCTTCATCCAGACGATATTAACCAAACGGTGCTAGAGGCTGAAAATTTGTTCGAGGGCCAAGAAACCTTTGCCTTCGAGAACCGCTACCGCCACAAAGACGGCTCTTACCGCTGGCTACTTTGGCGGGCCCAGCCCGACAGTGGTCAGCATCTGCTCTACGGGGTAGCCGTCGAAATCACCGAAAGCAAGCGCCGCGCTGCCAATACGGCATTTCTAGCTGAAATTGCGGCTGAATTTGCTCAGCTTTCGTCAGCCGATGAAATTATGCAAACCGTCGGCGCAAAAATTGGCGCTTACCTAAATCTGTTTGCCTGTGCCTTTGTCGAAATCGATGACGCGGAAGTAAACGCGAACATCAATTTCGCCTGGCATGCGACAGGAACTCCCAACCCGGTGGGCACCTATTGCATTGCCGATTTTGTTACCGAGGGCTTTCGCCGGGCGGCCCGCCATCAGGAAACCATTGTGGTTCGAGACGTTAAGACTGATGCTCGCACCCACAGCGAACCCTACGCGGTCGTCAATGTCAGATCCTTGGTCAGTGTGCCGTTCCATCAGGATAGCCAGTGGCGGTTTTTGCTCAACGTTTACGACTCGGTGCCCCGCGACTGGCGCGATGACGAAGTTGACTTGATTCGGGAACTGGCCCACCAAATCTTCCCTCGTCTGGAGCGCGCCCGAGCCGAGGCGGCGTTGAGAGAAAGCGAGGCTCGCTTTAAAAGCTTTGCCGAAAACAGTAATGACGTCATTTGGATTACCGATATTCGGCACAATCGGCTAGTTTATGTCAGCCCATCTTACGAGCAGGTATGGGGTCGTTCGCCAGCGGCGGTGTTTGAAGACTTATCCAACTTTGGGGCGTCGATTCATCCAGACGATCGCGCTCACGTTGTAGTTGGTGCAGAACAATATGCCCAGCAGGCGTACACCCAGGAGTACCGCATCCTTCGTCCCGATGGCACTACCGTTTGGATTCGCGATCGCGGCTTTCCCATTTTTGATCACCGGGGAGAACTGCTGTGGATCGGCGGCATCGCTGAGGATATCAGCGATCGCAAATGCGCCGAAGCCAACCGCAGGCAGGCCGAAGCGGACCTGCGCAACAGTGCTGAGCAGTTGAGCCTGGCCCTGGCCGCTGCCAAACTGGGCGACTGGAGCTGGGATATCGCCACCGATGTGGTGACTCTATCAGAGCAGGCCGCCGACATCTTTGGCATTCCGCCTGGCCCCCACATGACCTGGACTCAGCTGCGGCATCTCATCCATGCAGACGACCGCGATCGCGCCAGGGTACAGGTTGAGCAGGCGATCGCCGATCACAGCGACTACGACATCGAATATCAGGTTATGCACGCCGATGGTCAGTCCCGCTGGATTGCAGCCAAAGGGCGCGCCCAGTACGACGCAGCGGGCCAGGTTTTGAGCATGCTCGGGGTAGTGCAAGACATTACCCCCCGCAAGCAGATAGAGCAAGAACGCGAACAGCTCTTTACCAGCGAACGCGCCGCCCGCACCCAGGCCGAAGCCGCCAACCGCATCAAAGACGAGTTTTTAGCGGTCGTGTCCCACGAGCTTAGATCGCCCCTCAACCCCATTTTGGGCTGGTCACAGCTGCTGCTTCAGGGTCAGCTCAGTGAGCAAAAGACCCAGCGTGCCCTAGAAGTCATTGAGCGCAACGCCCAGATGCAGGCGCAGCTGATCAACGATTTGTTGGATGTCTCTCGCATTTTGCGCGGCAAGCTGAGCTTAAATAAAAAAGCCGTCAATCTGGCGAGGGTGATTCAATCGGCTTTAGAAACCGTGCAGCTAGCGGCAGAGGCCAAATCGATTCAAATTCATACGGAACTGGAGCCCAACTTGAAACCCGTGTGGGGCGATGTCGATCGACTGCAGCAAGTGGCTTGGAACCTGCTCTCTAATGCGGTCAAGTTTACCCCAGAGGGCAAGCGCATTGAGGTGCGGCTAGAGCAGGTGGAGGGTAGGCGAGTGGGAGCGGGGGAGCCTGGGGGCGGGGGCACGAGCCTCGATAACGCGCCAACCTACCTGCGCTCCTACGCTCGGCTCACCATCAGCGATACAGGCAAGGGCATTCACCCCGATTTTCTGCCCCATGTCTTCGATCGCTTCCGCCAAGAAAACGCGACCACCACGCGACAGTTTGGTGGCCTGGGTCTGGGGCTGGCCCTGGTGCGCTACCTAGTCGAGCTGCACGGCGGCAGTGTGCAGGCTGACAGCCCTGGCGAAGGCCAGGGAGCCACTTTTACACTGCAAATTCCGCTCATGGCTCAGCATTCTCCAGTTCAGAAGGTCGAACCGTCTGAGCCCTCTACAACCCTAACCAATGTGCGAATTTTGGTGGTCGATGACGACGCCAGCACGCTTGAGTTTATTGCCTTTTTGCTGGAGCTGAACGGGGCTAAGGTGATCGCTGCGGCCAGCGTCGATGAGGCCATTGCCGTGTTGGGCCAGGTTAATCCCGACATTTTGCTGAGCGATATTGGTATGCCCGATCGCGACGGCTACGCGCTGATGCGACAAGTAAGACGCCTCTCCCCCGAGCGGGGTGGCCAAGTACCTGCGATCGCGCTCACCGCCTATGTCGGAGAAATTGACTTTCAACAGGCTATGGCAGCAGGTTTTCAAAAGCACATCGCCAAACCCGTCGAGCCCGATCGACTGATCAGAGCGATCGCCGATCTGCTCAATCTTGGTCAATAACTAAAAACAACCTGCCTATCATTCCCACGGAAGCGGGGAGCCATTGGGTAAAGTACTCCAGCGTGGATTCCCGCCTCTGCGGGAATGACAGATGAGGACTCTGCTGTCCCTACGAGGCCAGGGTGTAGCGGTAGACTGCCGCTGCCGGAGTCTGGGTTGGCATGGCCTCTTCGTCGAGCACATAAACCGTGCCCCCCTGCAAAAAGGTTTGCACCGCCGCCAGATCGAGCAGGTCTTGGTCGTGGGGCTGGGGCTGGTCGTGCTGCTGCAGCCGACCCGAGTTGAAATCAAATTGGCCCCAGCAGTGGGCATTGGCTTTGGTAAACAGCACATCTACCTGGCCTCGACAGGCGGCGGGCAGTAGATCAGGCAGGCGATCGCTGGCCTGGTCGGTGCTCTTGAGGTTGTTGTAGTGCACCATCGCCTGCTGGTGAGATTCCTCCAGCAGCGCAGAAACTTTTTCCCAGGCGGCCTCGCGCAGCTCATCGGGCTTGGCTACATCAGGGTTGCCCGAAACGCCCTCTTCAAGCAGG
>JBARVK010000634.1:0-9290 GCA_049646225.1 Nodosilinea sp. | reverse complement strand
CGGCAAAACCCTGCTTAACCTGGTCGATGACATTCTAGATTTGTCTAAGCTAGAGGCCAAACAGCTGACCCTGACCCCCACCTCGGTTGACCTGTACGAGCTGATAGACACTACTCTATCTGACCTGCGATCGCTGGCCGATGGCAAGGGGTTGACTTTAAAGCATGATCTAGACCTCAGCAATCCTACCGTGATTAACGACGAGCATCGCCTACGGCAGGTGCTCATGAACTTAGTGTCTAACGCTATAAAATTTACTGATCTTGGTTATGTGCGCGTCGGTCTGACCGACCATGGCCCTGATCACATTACCCTAACCGTCGAAGATACCGGCATTGGCATTGCCCAAAACCAGCTGCCCCATATTTTTGAAGCTTTTCGCCAGGTCGACCAAACCATCCGTCGCGAGCGCCCCGGTACCGGATTGGGACTGGCGATCGTGCATTCTTTGGTAACCGTGATGGGAGGCACAACCGCCGTCAGCAGCACCCTGGGGCAGGGGAGCCTGTTCACCGTCACCCTGCCCCGGCAGATTGCCGCGCTACCTTCAGCCGATGCCTTTGGAATTAAGGGCCGGTAGCCTGCCAAACCTCAATTCTACTCCCTAGCTCCCTAGCCCCCAGCTCGAATTCCTAAGATGTGGCCTCAGCAAACTTCGGCAACTGGGCGCTGGTTTTGGTTAGCAACGTGGGAGAATAAAGGGCGCATTTTTGGGAAAACTGCCTGTGAAAGCTCTTGTCGTCGGCAACGGTGGTCGTGAACATGCCCTGGCCTGGTCGCTGCTGCAGTCGCCTCGCATTACTGAGGTAGTTTGCGTGCCGGGCAATGGGGGTACGGCCACTCTGCCCCACTGCCGCAACCTGGCCATGAACGCCGATGATTTTGAGGGAATTGCTCGCTTTGCCCTGGTTAACAACCTGGAGCTAGTGGTGGTTGGCCCTGAACAACCCCTGGCGGCTGGTATTACCGACTATCTCCAGAGCCAGGGCCTCAAGGTGTTTGGCCCCTCTCAGGCGGGGGCCCAGATTGAGGCCAGCAAAGCCTGGGCCAAGGCGCTGATGACGGAGGCCGGTATCCCCACCGCCAAGGCAGAGGTGTTTACCGATGAAGCGGCGGCCCTGGCCTACCTAGAGCAGCAGGGGGTGCCCATCGTGGTCAAGGCCGATGGGTTAGCGGCGGGCAAAGGCGTGACCGTAGCCCACACCCTAGACGCCGCTACCCAGGCGGTCAGCGATGCCTTTAGCGGTCGGTTTGGCGACGCGGGCCATCAGGTGGTAATCGAAGAATTTATGACTGGCCAAGAGGCCTCGGTGCTAGCCGTTACCGACGGGCAAACCATTCGTCCCCTGGTGCCGGCCCAAGACCACAAAGCGATTGGCGAGGGCGATACAGGCCCTAATACCGGCGGCATGGGGGCCTACGCACCCACCCCGGTTGTAACGCCGGAGATCATGGCGCGGGTGCAGAGTGAGGTGCTAGAGCCTGCGATCGCCACCCTGCGTCGCCGTGGCATTGACTATCGCGGTGTGCTCTACGCCGGGCTGATGATCACCCCCGAGGGCGACCCCAAAGTAGTCGAGTTTAACTGCCGCTTTGGCGACCCCGAAACCCAGGCGGTGCTGCCCCTGCTCGAAACGCCCCTCGATGACATCATGCTGGCCTGCATTGAAGGGCGGCTCGACGGGCTGGACCTGCGGTGGAAGTCGGGGGCGGCGGCCTGTGTGGTGGTGGCCGCTGAGGGCTACCCCGGCAGCTACCCCAAGGGCATGGAGATCTTCGGCTTTGAGGACGCCGCCGCCACCGGAGCACTGGTGTTCCACGCCGGGACTCGCCGCAAAGGCGACAGCATTGTGGCTGATGGCGGACGGGTGCTGGGGGTAACCGGACTGGGCGATACCTTTGAGGCCGCGATCGCCAAGGCCTATGAGGCGATCGGCTCCATTTGCTTTGAGGGCATGTACTATCGCCGCGATATTGGCTACCGGGTGACGGAGTAATGGGGTGACGGGGTGATGGGGTGACGGAGCATTACTCCCCGACTCCATCACTCCCCGACTCCATCACCCCATCACTCCCCTACACTCTCCGCTCCACCACCAGAGTCAGGCTCACCCAGGTACCTTGGCCACTGTAGGTGCGAATCAGCCGCTGTCGCAGGGTGGGGGTAATCAGCCAGCCCGCTTCTAGAAAGAACGGCTGCCCGGGCTGAATGTCGGTCGGGAAACTGGCCGATGCTCCCCCCGGCAGCAGCAGCACGGTGACCGGCTGGCGACCCTGATCAAACCGCAGGGTGGAGCCAACCCCCTGCCCCTGAGACTGAATCGCAGGGCTTTGGCCAAAACTGAGGGTTTGGCTCACCGTTTCCGCTCCCTCTTGCTGAATGTCTAGTCGGGTCGCCATCTTTTGCGGCGGCTGCAGGTCGGGGAACACCGTGTCCGCTTCGCCTACCCAAGTGCCCAAGAGCTGCTCGACAGATGGCTCGGGGCGGGGGGTAGGTTCTGTTGCCGCCAAGTGCTCTCGAATCAGGGTTAGGCTGCCCAGGCGGGGCTGTTTAGGAAAAACCAGGGCGACGCGCAGCCGCTCGCTACCGTGAATTAACCCCAGCTCGGCCCCAAACTCGCTCACCGGGCTGCGCTGAATCGATCCCTGGGAAAACGCCCCGGTTTCGCAGAATAAGACCCCGCGCCCCAGGGAGCTGTACTCCAGTGTCGTTTCGCTGGGGGGCTGGTCAACTGGGCGTTTGCGAATGGTCTGGCGCATGGTGTTGCCCTCGTTCAAGGGCGTCAGCGCGACCTCCGAGGGCGTATCTTGCTGAATATCCCCGGCTGGAGACACCTGGGTAAACGACCCCACCCAGGTGCCCTGGTTTTTGAGCAGGCGCGCCCACTGGGATGAAACAGCTGAGGTCATAAAAGCTTCTTCAGAAAGTTTGCTGACTCTGCAACTGGCTGACCAGGTGGGGCAGCTCGGGCAAAATTAGCGCCTTCATGGCCAGGGTGACAGCGTTGCTCGACCCCGGCAGCGAAAATATCAGCGTTGATCGGTAGACCCCGGCCACGGCGCGCGACGCGATCGCCCGTGAGCCAATCTCCTGAAAGCTGAGCTGGCGAAAGATCTCGCCAAAGCCGGGCAGGGTTTTCTCTAACAGGGCGGCGATCGCATCGTAGGTAGTGTCGCGGGGGGCAATGCCCGTGCCGCCCGTGAGAATGATGCCGTCAACCTCGGTGTCCTGGGCCAGGGTTTGACACAGGGGGCCGATGCGATCGGGCTCATCGGGGACGATCCGGTAGTCGTGTACTCGATGCCCCGCTTCAGTCAGCAGGCTTTGAATGATCTGCCCGCTGCGATCGGTTTCAATGGTGCGGGTATCGCTCACCGTGATCACAGCGCAGCCCACGGGCCGCGACAGGGTCTGAAAGTGGGCTTGGGGTTGGACCATAGCTTGGCGGTTAGCTCTTGGTGAAGCCTAGGCCGTTCTGCTCGGCGTAGCGGTTCATAAACCGCATAAAGCGATCCCACTCGGCTTCGCTCTTCATCACGTAGGTAGCTTCAATGCCCGCTGGTTCGCCGTTGACAAACTTGCCGTTGACATCGCGGCTCGTCATTTCACCCTCTTCATCTACCAGATACATGCCGGTAATTTCGACCCCCTCCTGTTGGGAGAGCGCCTGGGGGTGGTCAAAGTAGAAGGTTGCCGTACCGTCTGAGCCATCCTTGGCGCGTGTAAGGCGCACATCGGGGATGACGGGTTCTGCAACACCGCGGGAAAATTGAATCTCGGCCATGCCAAAGGTCCTAATCTATAAGTGCCATTTGTTAAGGTTTATTCTCGCACGTTACCGGTTTTCTAGACATGAGCTGAGGGTTAGAAACCTGTGCCCAATGGCCTGAGCCGATCACAGGCCGATACAAAAAATAGAACAGCGCTGCTCAGTGCTCTAAGGAGCGGCTTCGATCGGTTCACCCATCGGATCGTCTGTCAGGATCGTCAGCGATTCGGCCAGGGTCGCGGCTTCCTCGGGGGCAATATCGGCACAATTCTTGAGGTGCTCAAACAGGTCACCGATGTAGGTCGCCCCAATCAGCCGGTAGGCTCCGGAGCGGCCCATTAGCCAGTCGGTGAAGAGGTTGGATTGGGGAAACTCAGCCCTCAGGTCGGTGTCGGTAAAGGGGCCGTAGTTGAGGCCGTAGCCGCGATCGCCAAACAGCGGTGGCTGAATGGGGATGCGGCTTTCGGTGGCGGGCGGATCGCCAATGCCGGTGGCGGCAAACTCGACGGCAAAGCACTGACTGCGATCGTTTTGGTAGACCACCAGGTAGCCGGGGCCAGCCTCGCTCTGGTCGACCCGCATTTCGACAATCGAAAATGATGGCGGCACCTGCCCCGGCACGATCACCTCTACCCCCAGGCTGGAGAGCTGGCTGGTCTGGGTCGGCGACATCTGGCCGAGAAAGGCTCCCTCGGGTGGTGGCGGTGGGCCGCCAGCTCCGGGGGCATTCAGGGGGACTGAGGGGCTGGCAGGGCTTTGGCTCTGGGATTCTGAGCGTTGACCATCGCAGGCGGGCAACACCCCTGCAATCAGCAGCAGCGCCAGGGCTGCCGTGGTCGGCTTGACTGTCATGGTGGCCTAACCCCTGCACGTAGTGTCGAGGCCATCTTATCGCGTTGCTGGCGCTGGGTTCGCCTCCTTAGCATCTGGCGAAAACCCCAGCCTGAGGTAAACCACGGGCTCTAAACCTGTGGCATGATAAATCCCTGTTGCCCTGGAGCCTGATTCCGTTGCGTAAGCTGCCGCCTCTGCCTGTTTCGGTGAAAGTGTTTTACGGCGTAGGGGAATTGGCGGCAGCGGTGCCGGCCAGCCTGTCGGCGTTTTTTGTGCTGTATTTTTTTACGACCGTGGCGGGGCTGAGCCCTGCCCTAGCGGGGGCGGTGCTGCTGTTTGGGCGGGTATGGGACGCCATCAATGACCCGCTGATTGGCTGGCTGAGCGATCGCACGCGATCGCCCCTGGGTCGCCGCTATCCCTGGATGCTGGGCGGCGTGATTCCCCTGGCGATTTGCTCGGTGCTGCTGTGGACGGTGCCGCCGCTGCCGTCCCAGATGGGGGTGTTTGCCTACTACATTGTGCTGTCGATTTTTGCCTTTGCCGCCTTTACGGCGGTGCAGTTGCCCTATACAGCCCTAGCGGCTGAACTGGCCGACGACTACGACGAGCGTACCGACCTGATTGGCATGAAGTCGGCGTTTAGCATTGGCGGCAGCATTGTGGCGCTGCTGCTGGCCCAGGCGGTGTTTGCCCGGGTGGCCGACCCGGCCCGCCAGTACTTTATTTTGGGAGCGCTGTCGGCCAGTCTGGCGGTGGTGATTATTGGTCTCTGCGTGGCGGGCACCTACCGTCGCTACTGGCAGGTACAGCGGGGGCGGCCAAAACTGGCTACCGCCGACCAGCCCCCCGCCCTGCTGGCCCAGTTGCGCAGTGTGTTTGGTAACTCGGCCTTTCGCCAAATTCTGGGCCTCTACCTGTGTGGCTGGATGAGTGTGCAGGTGACCGCTGCCATGCTGCCCTATTTTGTGGGAGCCTGGATGGGCCTGCCCGCTACCCACTTTGCCCAGATGGCTCTGGCGGTGCAGGGTACAGCGATCGCCATGCTCTGGGTCTGGGACTGGGTAGCTAAGCGCACGGGCAAGCGCACGGTGTTCTTGATGGGGGCACCGCTGGCGGCAATCGCCCTGGGCGGTTTGGCCACGGTGCAGCCGGGGCAGGTGGTCTGGATGTATACCCTGGGCGTATTGGCGGGGATGGGGGTAGCGACGCTGTATATGGTGCCCTTTGCCATGCTGCCCGACGTGATTGATCTCGACGAGCTCAACACCGGCCTGCGGCGGGAGGGGCTGTACTTTAGCGCCCTGGTCTTTTTGCAGAAGCTGGGCTTGGCTCTGGCGCTGTTTATATCGGGGCAAATTTTGAGCGTCACCGGCTACCTCGCCACCGCCGACACCCAGCCGGTGGCGGCGCTCAATGCCATTCGGCTGCTGATTGGCCCCCTGCCTGCCCTGCTGCTGGGGGTGGGGCTGTGGTTTTGCTACCGCTACCCGATCACCCGCGATCGCCATCAGCAAATTTTGCTAGCCCTCATGGCCCAGCGACAGCAGCACCTCGATGCCGATGCCGCCGCTGGTGCCGATGTGCCAGTCCAGGGCATTTAATCTTTTTGGCGATATCGGGAACAACTTTTTCCTCCCTTGGGTGGAGGAAGGGACGATACGGCGTCGTTAAGTTCTATTAAGCGTGCTCATGCGCTACGTTCGCATGCATGTCTTTAATTACCCTGTCAATTTTTTAAGGACTTTTACATGGCTGTTAAGCGTTCCTCTCAACCTAAGCGCTGGCTAGCTGGCCTTGCAAGTGTTGGTGCTGCTGCACTACTGGCAGCCTGTGGCCCAGATGCAGACACCACCGCTGTTGACCCTGCTCTTGAAGATCCCATGGCGACTGAAGAGCCCGCCGCTGACTCCACCACTGCTATGGGGGAGAACACTGTGGTAGATGTGGCGGCTAGCTCCGACGACTTCAGCACGCTGGCCCAAGCCATTGAGGCGGCAGATTTGACCGAGGCCCTGTCTGCCCCTGGTCCAATTACGGTGTTTGCACCCACCAACGAAGCCTTTGAAGCACTACCCGAAGGTGCCCTTGACGAACTGCTGCTGCCTGAAAATCAGGACTTGCTGCGGCAGGTGCTGACCTACCACGTGGTGCAGCAGGAAGTCGCTGCCGCCGATGCCACCACCGGGGAAGTACCCACCGCTGCGGGCACCCCGCTGATGCTGACCGTGGATGAAGCAACGGGCGATGTCATGGTCAATGAGGCCATGGTGGTTGAACCCGATATCCAGGCTAGCAACGGCATTATTCACGGCATTGATCAGGTTATTTTGCCTCCGGATCTCAACCTTTAGAGGCATATTGAGCGGGTCTTTCCCGCCTCTAGCTAGTTTCTGACTTCTGCCAGAACCCTGGAGCTACAGCCCCAGGGTTTTTGCTGGCAGGTGAGATCTGTGCACACTAGCCGCCGTGGTTAGAGCTCTGCTGCCCCAGGCGGGGTTCAGTGCCGGCCAGCAGGCGGTCGATGTTGCCCCGGTGGCGCAAGATAACGTAGCCTGCGCCCAAAACACCCAGCACGACGTAGGGCAGCGGCTGGCCGGTAGCAACCATCAGCACCATCGTTGCGATCGCCGCCGCGATCGACCCCAGCGACACAATGCGGCTGAGGGCGAGGGTCAAACTAAAGGCCGCCACGGCCCCTAGCGCTACCGGCCAGGCCAGGCCAATCAGCACGCCCAGCCCCGATGCGGCTGACTTACCGCCGGTAAAGTTAATCCACACCGATTTGCTATGGCCGACGATGGCCATCAGTCCGGCCAGCATGGTGATCCACGCTTGCCCCTGCGGAGCCAGGGGGGCCAGTGCGTCGATCGCAGGCCAAAGGGCGATCGCCAGCAGCACCGCCAGCAACCCCTTCAGCAGGTCGATGAGGAGAACGGCGATCGCCGCTCCTTTACCCACGGCCCGCAGAACGTTGGTCGCCCCGGTACCGCCTGAGCCGTACTGCCGAATATCGATACCTTTCAACCAGCGGGCGACTAAGTAGCCCGTGGGAATTGACCCCAGTAGGTAAGCTGCCACCAGCAGCAGCACAATTGCTAAAACCGCCAACGCCCTGTGTCCTCGCGCGTAAATGGTCTGTGAATGTAGCTCTAAGCGCCGTATTTTAGCCCCAGGACTGAGTGCGGACGCTCTTGCCAATACCAGTCTAAGAGGATTGGTGCACTGGTTTGGGTGGGAGGTTTGCAATCCTTATTTAAGATGGCTGGGGAGTGGGAGGCACGGGGGATAGGGAGCCGAGGGCCAAGGGAAGGAACTCATGCTAAAATCCCACGCCGCCGACTGGTGCCAGGCGGGTGGTGCTATCCTTGCCTGATTTGGCGCTATCGGGGGTTACTGAGCCTCTGACTTGGGTAGCGCCTCGGTGGTGGCGAGGCGCTCGATCACCTGGTCGGCGGTGATCAATCGCTTCAGCACGACTTGGCCAATGGCCCCACTGGTGGCGCTTTCGGGCTTAACTTCGACCATCAGCACGGTTTCTTCTACCTGATACAGCCAGAGCGTTTCGCCCTGTTCTTGAATTGATAAATTGAGGCGACGCATGTGGGGCTTGCGCTGCCAACCCAGCTCATTCCATAGGCCACCGAACTCCCACACTCGGCCCGTTATCCAACCGTCAGAAAGAAAAAAGTACTTCACCACTCTGCCACACCATGTATCAATGGCATTATGCACTGTGACGAACGATTGGCCGCAGCCTGGCCCCAATTTAGCCCTAATTTGATCGCAGCACCCTGACCTCCCAACGCCGGGCAAAAGTTTTGGCCAATCGTCCGGATGCAGCTGAGCCCTGGCGTATTAAGGAACGGTAGATGCACCCTGATTGTTAAGTCCTGAGGTACCTGGAGGGATCTCAGGACTTTTTTTGTCTGTCCATTCCTCTGGCGACGGGCGATCGCTCCTGTGATACCCTATCCGCAATTAGCGCGAAGGCAGGATTTCTATGGCGACAGTGATGGGGGCGGCAGTAACGGTAGGGCTGGTGTTTGGCGGCTGCTCGGGGGAACACGAGGTATCGATTCGATCGGCGCAGGCGATCGCTCGGGCCTTGGCCAGCGGCTCTAATGCCGATAAGTACACCGTGCTGTCGGTCTACATTGGCAAAGATGGCGTCTGGCAGGCCGGCCCCGAGGCCGAAGCGGTGCTAGCCGCTGGTGTACCGCCCCAGAATGCGATCGCCCCAGCCTCTACGCCGAGGCTGCGGGTGCCCCAGTTTGAGCAGGTCGATGCGATCGACATTTGGTTTCCGGTGCTGCACGGCCCCAACGGCGAAGACGGCACCGTACAGGGTTTATTCACCCTGATGCAGCAGCCCTATGTGGGGTCTGGGGTGCTGGGCTCGGCGGTCGGTATGGATAAACTGGCCATGAAAACCGCCTTTGCCCAGGCGGGGCTACCCCAGGTGAAGTACCTGGCGGTGAGCCGGGCCGAGGTGTGGTCAAACCCCTGCGTGTTTCCTAAGCTGTGCGATCGCATCGAAACCGAGCTGGGCTACCCCTGCTTTGTCAAACCCGCCAACCTGGGCTCGTCGGTGGGCATTGCCAAGGCGACAACCCGCAAAGAACTGGAGGCCTCCCTCGACAACGCCGCCAGCTACGATCGCCGCCTGATTGTGGAAGCCGGGGT
>JBARVK010000633.1:0-5861 GCA_049646225.1 Nodosilinea sp. | reverse complement strand
GCTAGAGCTAAAGGGCGTTACCCACACCTACCGGGGAGAGCAGGACGGCAGCGAATTTACCCTGGGGCCGGTCGATCTGACGGTGCATCCGGGCGAGCTGATTTTTATCATCGGCGGCAACGGCAGCGGCAAATCGACCCTGGCGAAGGTGCTCATCGGGCTCTACCCACCCCAGTCTGGAGAAATTTGGCTCGACCAGCAGCCCATTGATGCCGACCACCGGGAGTGGTATCGCCAGCATTTTTCGGCGGTGTTTGCGGATTTCTATCTATTCGATCGGCTGCTGGGGGTGAGTGACGACCAGGACGACAGCAAAGCCCAGAACTACTTAGAGAAGCTCCATCTGAGCCACAAGGTGCGCATCGAAGGGGGCCGGTTTTCGACCACGGACCTCTCCCAGGGCCAGCGCAAGCGCCTAACGCTGCTCAGCGCCTACATGGAAAATCGCCCCATTTACCTCTTCGACGAATGGGCCGCCGACCAGGATCCATCCTTTAAACATGTGTTCTACACCCAGTTTTTGCCCGACCTGAAGGCCCAGGGGAAAACGGTATTTGTGATCAGCCACGACGATCACTACTTTCATGTGGGCGATCGCATCCTCAAGCTCAACTACGGCCAGGTCGAGTTTGAACAGAGCCGCTCATCCGATAAAGAATTTCTTTCAAGGGGCGATCTAATCTGATTAGGAGCTGCCTGCTTCTCACCGCCAAACTTCATTGAGGACGAAAATACCCTTGATCGCCGAAGGCGTAATTGAGCCAGCTTGACTCAACTTTTAAAGTATTCTAATTTGGCTGGCCCTCAACCTGGCAGCTTCTATAATAGAAAAGGGTGATAAGCAAAGATGATAAAGCAAAGTAGGTAAGGCAACTTTTACTAGGAGGTTATGTTCTATGGCTGAAAAACGGGCGGTTATAGTCACAAAAACCAGTCTTAAATCTGCTAAATCGGATTTAGCCTACTGGCGAAACCAAACCTACGAAGCCAGACTAGCCGCATTAGAAACCATTCGCCGCGAATTCCACCAGTGGAAATACAATGCTGAGCCAGGATTTCAAAGAGTTTATCGAGTTATTAAACAAGCATAATGTGCGTTACCTGGTCATTGGCGGCTACGCTGTTGCCTTGCATGGTCATCTGATTTCATTGATCTCGAAAACCTTAAACTTGATAAAAAAGCATCTGGCAGGCTACAGGATCTTACTGACCTAGAAAATCTGAGCGGGTAATCCTGGGGAAGAGTCTTGCTCTACATTGCCCTAAGCGGCACCTTGGTCAACGAAAAGTGGACCTCTTTACATAGCCTCTAAGCTATATCCCCAGCGTTGAATGTAAAACCGCCAATGATCCTCAACTGTACTAATCGTTTCACTATCGAGAGAATATCGGTTCTGCTGATAATCTTTTAGATCCGCCAAGTAAGCTTCAAAATAGGGACAGGCGGCCTGAAAATCAAATAGTTCCAGCTGTTCAAATAGAGCCTTTAATTGCCCTAGTGGATCGCTCTGCAAAGCCTCAAAGCTGAGTTCAGCAAATTGATTTGGCGGCAAATCTGCCGTGTCGGCCTTGAGCGCATCTAGCAAAAACGGGTAGCTCTCTAACACCAGCGACTCAATCGGCAAGTCGCCGTAGTTTTGCAGCGCCAGTTCCGGCAGCAACCGGGTAAAATAGTGCCGCGCCGAGACAAACACCCGGTAGGGGTTCCGGTAGATGTGAATGAATTTTGCCCCCGGCCACAGCTCCCGCAGGTGACGAATGTAGCCCGTATAAACCGGGTTTTTAATCACCAGGGGGCGGTACCCCTGGTGTACCGAAACTTTCCGCAGCAGGTGGGTGTGCAGGCGTTTCCAGCGATCTATATCGGCCTGGTTTTCTGCTCCAAATACCTCTCGCCGGAAGTGCCGCTCAAAGTGTTTGGGAAAGTACATGCCGTGGTAGTAGGAGGTGGCCCCCATCGTCGCGAGCGGAATGGAGTCTTCCTGGGGGGAGGTGGGGGTCACCGCCACATTGTCCACATAGCGATCCTGGGGCAGGGCTTGCTCCAGCAGCGGCTCCAGCGATCGCACAATCCCCAAAATATCCCACGGCATCCCCGTGGCCAGCGGGGTAATGTAGCCAAAGGCCGGGTACTGGGCCAGCAGATTGTGCAGGTGCGTAGTGCCCGATCGCCAGTAGCCGACGATAAAAATGGGGTCAGGCATGGGCTGCTGGGGGGACAGCGCAAACGCGGCTCGCTCCGCCGTGGAAAAGGGCCAGCGCGCCAGCGATACCGCCAGAGCCAACGCCGCCTGGGGGCAGCGGTTGAGCGCCGGAGGACCATTCTCCAGAAACAGCTTGAGCAGAGTGGGCGGGTTGCTGCCGCAGAGGGGGTGAAACAGGCTCGCCATAGCTGCGGCTACCGGGCTCCGGCTTTGGTTTTCATCGCCTGGGTGGCCAGGGTTTTGCCAAAGTCCCAGGCGGCACCCGGTATGCGGTGGGCGTCGGCCACCACGTCGGTGACGGCCTCCACAATCCAGCGGCGATCGCTCTCCTGCAGCGTCAGCGGCGGGATAAACTTGACCACATTCATGCCGTAGCCTGCCACCTGGGACAAAATCCGGTGGCGAGTAAACAGCGGCACCGTAATGATCTGGGAGAACAGACCCCGATTGGCGGTCTCCAGCATCTTCCACGACAGCTTCAGCTTCAGGCTCTTGGGCTCACCAAACTCCAGGGCCATCATCATGCCCCGGCCCCGCACCGCCTTCAGGCAGTCGTACTGGCTGACCAGGGGCTGCAAGTCAGCCACAATCTGCTGCCCCATCTGAGCAGCGTGATCAATCCAGCCCTCGGTTTCGAGCACTTCTAGGGTAGCCAGCCCCGCCGCCATGGCCAGGTTATTTTTGCCAAAGGTGCTGCCGTGAACCACGGCCCGGTCCATCCGGTTAAACACTTTGTCAAAAATCCAGGGCCGACAGGCGACGGCACCGATGGGGACAAATCCACCCGATAGGGCCTTAGCCATACAGAGCAAATCTGGCTCAACGCCGAAGTGCTCCACCGCCCACCATTTGCCCGTGCGGCCCAGCCCGGTCTGCACCTCATCGGCGATGAACAGGCTGCCGTACTGACGGCACAGCGCCGCCGCGCCGGGCAGATAGTCGGCCTCCGGGATCCACACCCCGTGGCCCTGAATCGGCTCAGTAATAAAGGCAGCCACATCTTTACGGGACAGGGCTCTTTCCAGTGCGGCTAAATCTCCAAAGGGCACTTCAATGAAGTCGGGCAGAAAAGGGCCAAACCCCTCCCGAAAGTGCGGGTCGCCCGTGGCGGAGAGAGAGCCCAGGGTGAGGCCATGGTCGCCCCCTTCGCAGTAGACAATTTTGCTGCGCCCGGTGGCGTAGCGGCTGAACTTAATCGCCGCCTCCACGCTCTCGGTGCCGGAGTTAGCAAAAAAGATGCGATCGAGCCCCGGTGGCGTAATCTGCTGGAGCTTTTCGGCTAACAGCCCAGACAGAATCGACACATCCAGCTGCACCAAGTTGGGCAGCTCGGCGGTCAGCACATCCTGCAACGCCTGAACAATCTTGGGATGGTTGCGGCCCAGGGCAAACACACCAAACCCGGCCAGCAGGTCAAGGTAGCGATCGCCCTGGTCGTCAAACAAATAAGGCCCCTCAGCTCGCACATAATGGCGATCGAACCCAATGGTTTTGAGCACGTTGACCATCTGCGGGTTGAGGTACTGGCTGTGCAGCGAGAAGTTATCGCGCTGCCGCTCAGCGATGCGATCCAGAATGTTCATGCACTAGGGGATAAAGAGGGGCAATATCTACTCTAATTAGACTTTAGTCATAAGCTCGGCAGATTTGCCAATGCCGAGCAGCGGCGTCACGATCGCCATCACGTCAGCCCGGCTGAGTTTCTCTCGGCCCTGGGCCAGGGCATCGATGGTGGCGGTGGCCAGCGCCAGGGGAATGCGGCAAAACAGCAGGGCTGGCCCCTTGGGTAGGGCGCGGGTGTACGCATCGGCCATCGTCAGGTTGCGACGGGCGTAGCGCTGCATGTCTTCCGCCGTCCAGCCCTCGGGGAAAAAGTCCACGCCGCGATCTTTGTCTTCTAAGTGGTTGCGGAGAATATTCACCGACTGCAGGCCCCGGCCAAAGCCGATCGCCTCCATGCGGCTGGTCTCAGTGCCGTCGTGCCAGGCCCACAGGTCTGACAGCATCAGCCCCACAGCCCCGGCCACGCTAAAGGTATAGCGATCGAGATCGGCCTCGGTTTTAATTGTCCAGTTTTGCTCGGCCCAGTAGGCCATGCGATCGGCCATAGTGGCGGTGGCATCCCAGATCCGGGGGGCGATTGTATCCGGGGCCAGCAGGGCCCATTCGCCAATGCGCAGTGTCACCTCGTCAAGCTGGTGCTCATAACCGGCCAGCCCAACCGCAAAATCGTCCACCACTGAAGATTCGGTACCCGCCTGCAGGTTCAGGCTAATTTGGCGCAGCAGCCTGGCCTTGGTACTGCTATCTAGGGTCGGATGATCCTCAATTTGGTCGATTGCCCTCATGCATAGGTATGCAGACGCAACCGCTTCCTGGAGATTAGCTGGCAGCAAGCTGATCGGGATAAAAAACGTTCGACTCGTCTCCCTCAGCAAGTCCAAGGCAGATTTAATAGACGGCATTGAGCAATCTCCTCACACTACTTGAGTTTTCAACCATCCTGGTTGAATTTCAGCCAATAAGCATTAATAGAGCATTAACAATGAATAGACTCGGATAGATGGTATCTGAGATTACCAATACCTGAGGCATCTGTGAACTGCCCCTAGCCAGTGGCAGCAGCAGGAGCAAACGCATCTTACAACGTCAGACCTGGCTAATGGCCGTAGGCTAAGGCTGTAAACAGCGGCGGCAACGTGGGCGAGGCCTATGGTTCGGTGGAAACAACCGTTTTTGCCAAAATGAATTACGGTAGTTGGGTATTCATCATCAGGGTTCGAAGCAGCGGCGACAGCGGCGGCCAGGCACTAATGTGCCCGAGTCAGCCGCTCTGTTTTCGGATCCGCCCCAACTGAGGAGTGAAGATAAATGGCAATCAGTCTGCAGCAGGCCCTAAGTGTGGGGCAATATTTAGTCACTCAGCGCCTCAAAGGCCGCAAGCAGTATCCCCTGGTATTGATGCTAGAACCCCTGTTTCGCTGCAACCTGGCCTGCTCGGGCTGCGGCAAAATCCAGCATCCCAAAGAAATTCTGAAGCAAAACCTATCGCCCGCAGACTGCTTTACAGCGGTCGAAGAATGCGGTGCTCCGGTAGTTTCTATCCCCGGTGGCGAGCCATTGCTGCACCCGCAGATTGACGAGATTGTGCAGGGGCTAGTCGATCGCAAAAAGTTTGTCTATCTCTGCACCAACGGCCTGCTGCTCGAAAAAAGCCTGCACAAGTTTACGCCGTCGCCCTACCTCTCCTTCAGCGTTCACCTAGACGGCATGAAAGCGCTGCATGACCACTGCGTCGATCGCGACGGCGTGTTCGACATTGCCATTAGCGCCATTCGGGCCGCTAAGGCGCGGGGCTTTCGGGTCACCACCAACACCACCGTGTTTGAGGGCACCGACCCACAAGAAATTCAATCGCTGTTTGACTACCTCACCGAACTCGGGGTTGACGGCATGATGGTGTCGCCCGGCTACAGCTACGAGTGGGCCCCCAACCAGGATCACTTCCTCAAGCGCGAGCAAACCAAGGCTCTGTTCCGCGAGATTTTGGCCCCCTTTACCGCCGGCAAAAAGAAATGGGAATTTAACCACAACCCCCTATTCTTAGATTTTCTGACCCGCCAAAAGGACTACGACTGCACTCCCTGGGGCAGCCCC
>JBARVK010000632.1:0-9192 GCA_049646225.1 Nodosilinea sp. | reverse complement strand
CCCGTGAGGTTTACCACCGACTACAGCAGGCCGGGGTAGCGCTCCCTGACCTGCTGTGGGATCAGGTTGCACAACAAAGGGCCGAAGAAGACGCCTCCCCGACCCAGCTCAGTTTATTTGAGTGACCAGGGGTGGGCAACGACCTAGTCGTTTTCCCAGTCTTCGCGCCCCATCAGGTCACCGACGCGATCGCGTAGCAAGAACCCTGACGACTCTAGTTCGGTCTCAACCACGGCCCACTCCCGGGCCGGAATGTGGCGACACAGGGTATAAATAGGCTGCTGACGGCTGACGACACCCTTTTGAACCAGCTGTCGAGCTTCGTCACGGATGATATCAATGGAATAGTGGAGGGACTGAAGCATACCTAAACCCAGTAACGACGAGGAGCTGCACGAAACAGAACGTCAAGTAAGCCAGACAAGAATCTTTAGATTCCGTATCCTAGTTTACTGATACTTTTTAGGATTTGGCTAGCAGCTCTAAGTTATTCTCGCCTTAATTGCTGGGTCGTACCATTAACAAATGCTGAAATTTTCCCTTGTATCACACTATCGACTGTTAAAAACCCGTAACATGCAGTTTTTGTTTTCTTGAATGCATTTATTGCATGATGCGTTCGAACCCCGGTTGTTTTGAACTACTCTGGGTCTTCGAGCCAGGCCCACAAGCCGCCGCCTGACGTTGCAACCCTTTAATGTTTTCGGAATCACCCTGTTCGCTTAGGTAGTCTAAGACTGGGGCCCCTGCTGGCGCTGTTGCGGATCACTGAATGGCCGTATAGGGCCTAAACCGGAGCTGCCATTGATGCACCCAACGCCGTACACCCCCTACCGGGAGGACAGGTCGTGAGCGTGACCAATGAACTCTTTCACCGAGCCAACGATTTGTGCCGCCGCCGCGCCTACGAACAGTGGCATCGGCGGCAAAGCAAGCAGCAAATTCTGCGATCGCAGGTCGGCTTCCAAAGCCTGCCTCCCACTCGGCCTCTTCCCTGCCAGGGCTGTACCAACTACCACGGCATGGCCTACGGCACCAGTCGGGCCAAGCGCTGCACTCTGGTGTGTGCGGTTCATCCCTATGGTTGGCAGGGGAGCGGCGGTTGTCCTGATTGGAGGGGTGATGGGGTGATGGGGTTTGTTTTGCCGGATTCCCCACTCCCCAACTCCCCAACTCCATCACTCCCCAACTCCCTAACTCCCCAACGCCATCACTCCCGCAGCACCCCCCGCAGCCGCTGACTCACCCCATCCACCCCAATGGTCAGCACCACAAAAGTAACCAAAGTCACCATCACCCCCCGGTAATCGAAGCTGCTGACTTGCTCGGTGAGCAGGCGACCCAGCCCGCCTGCCCCAACCAGGCCCACAATCACGGTTTCGCGCAGGCACACTTCCCAGCGGTAGAGAATATAGGCCAAAAAGCGGCCCAAATTTTGCGGCAAAATGCCGTAGGCGACGACGGCGCTGGGGCTGGCCCCCAGGGAGGTGAGGGCGCGGACGGGGCGATCGTCCAGGTTTTCGTTGACCTCGGCCATTAGGCGACCCAGGATGCCGAAGTTGTGCAAAGCCAGGGCCAGCGCCCCAGGCAGCACGCCGGGAAACAGCATGTACAGCAGCACCAGCGCCCAAATCGGCGCGGGAATGGCGCGGCTGACCAGCAGTACCAGGCGACTGAGGCCCAGCAGGGCATAAGCCAGCCAAGCCCGCTTGTCTGACGCGCCCACTGGGTACAGCAGGCCCCCCGGCAGCCAAAAATTTTGGGCAGCGGGCAGCGAAATGAGTATGCCGCCCAGGCCGGCTAAGGCGATCGCCACCATCGACATCGCCACCGTCAGCCAGGCGAGCTGCGCTAGATTCAACAGCTCAGCCCAGGAGGGCAGTGACGGCCAGCCGGTAGCCAACAAGTCTCCCCACAGATGGCGGGTGCGCGGGGTCCACAGAACGCTGGCATCTAGCCGCAAAAACCACCAGCTCAGGGGCACCGCCACCCCCACCCCCACCCACGACAGTCGTAGAAAGGCATCTTGTCGGGGGGGAGTGGTGGCGGATTGCGCTGTGTTTCCAGGTTTGCGCCCTGGCTGGCGATTAATGTCAAGGCGGCTGGTAAAACCCATGCGGCGACGCACCAGAGCGCTCCAGGCATCGACGGCACCATTGAGCACGATCAAGACGTAAAACCCCGTCCATAGCTGCCCGTAACGAAGAGATTGCAGACTGAGAAAAATTTCGTAGCCGATCCCCCCGGCCCCGATGATGCCCAGCACCGTCGAGGCCCGCAGTGAGCACTCAAATCGGTAAAAGGTATAGGAGAGCAGGTTGGGCAGGGCCTGGGGCAGTAGACCGTAGACCAGGGCAATCAGCGGCGGAGTGCCGGCATTGAGCAGGGCGTGCAGTGACTCAAGGGGTGTTTCATCGAGGATTTCTGAGAATACCTTGGCCACGATCGCCCCAAACGGAATCGCGATCGCTAGTACCCCCACCAGTGGGTCTAGCCCCAGCACCTGCAGCAGCAGTAGCCCCCAGATCAGCTCGTGGATGGCGCGGGGAATAGCCAGCAGCCCTCGCACTCCTAGCCAGGGAGCTGTTCGCAGGGCCAACCGACGGCTGGGCCACAGCGTTTGCCAGCCCACCGCCGAGGAGAGCAACCCGCCCACTAGTCCTAAACCCACGCTCAGAGCGGTACCCAACACGGCATAGGCCAGGGTAACAACAGCAGCGCGACCCATCAGGGCCACAAATTCAGGACTGAGGTCGGGGTGCAGGCTGGCCCCCAAAAACTCCCGCAGCTGCGGCCAGCCGTTCCAGTTGATTAAACTAGCCCCAGGTCGGCCCAGTCCCGCCTGGTAAGCGGCCAGCGCAAGGGCGACAAAAACCCCTAGAGCGCTGACTGTTTTTGGGTTCCAGAGGCTCGGTCGCAGCGGTATGGTGATAGTCTTGTGGGTGTTGACCATGTTCAGGTTGTCACGGTGCCATGGACGTTATGCCCCAGCCCCACGGTTATAGTTTGCAAAGTGCCGCTCTACCCCTCTCCATAGACACCATCCTTCGCCCCGTCAGCCTGGGCGACGGTAATAATTTCAACGGCTATTTTACCGGAGTTGAGCTGCCAGAAGAGGGCGCAGTGTCTGGCTTTTCATCGTCTTCAGCGGCCTTTTCGCCAGTGCTCGCTCAGCAGTTCGACCAAGATATTCTGGGCGATATGGTCAGTATTTGGAATAACTTTGTTGAGTCAGGCCAGCTTTGGGCCTTGCTCTTTGGCATTGTGCTTGGCTACATGATTCGCAACTTGACTGCCTTCTAAATCCTGACGACCTGACCATGGAAACGCCCCCCGCCCAAACCTGGAGCCAGCGCTTTGAAACAGCGCTGCACCCAGCGATCGCTATTTTTAACGCCAGCATCGGCTTCGATATTCAGCTGCTTGAGTACGACCTGACCGGCTCGGCAGCCCACGCCAAAATGCTGGTCAAAACCGGCATTATCAGCCCCGAAGAAGGGGAGCAAATTGTCAACGGCCTGGAAACCATTCGCCAGGAGTATCGCCAGGGCGACTTTAACCCCGGCGTCGAGGCCGAAGATGTACACTTTGCCGTCGAGCGGCGGCTGACTGAGCTGATTGGCGATGTAGGCAAAAAACTGCACACGGCCCGCTCTCGCAACGACCAGGTGGGTACCGACGTGCGCCTTTACCTGCGGGCCCAGATCGAAGCCATTCAGGCGCAGCTGCGCCAGTACCAGCAAACCTTGCTGGGCCTGGCCGAAGCCCACGTCGAAACCCTCATCCCCGGCTACACGCATTTACAGCGGGCGCAGCCCCTAAGTCTGGCCCATCACCTGCTGGCCTACTTTGATATGGCCCAGCGCGACTGGGAGCGGCTCTCCGACATTCAAAAGCGAGTCAATATTTTGCCTCTAGGCAGTGGCGCGCTGGCGGGCACAACGTTCCCCATCGATCGCCAGTATTCAGCCGAGCTGCTGGGGTTTGAGCGCGTCTACGGCAACAGCCTGGACGGGGTGAGCGATCGCGACTTTGCGATCGAGTTTGCCTGCGCCGCTAGCCTCATTCTGGTGCACCTGTCGCGCCTGTCTGAAGAAATGATTCTGTGGGCCTCTGAAGAATTTAGCTTCATCACCCTCAGCGACAGCTGCTCCACCGGGTCCAGCATTATGCCCCAGAAGAAAAACCCCGATGTACCCGAGCTGGTGCGGGGCAAAACCGGGCGCGTGTTTGGCCACCTGCAGGGGCTGCTGGTGATGATGAAGGGGCTGCCCCTGGCCTACAACAAAGACCTACAGGAAGACAAAGAAGCCCTCTTCGACACCGTGCAGACGGTACAGGGCTGCCTAGAAGCGATGACCATTCTGCTAGCAGAAGGCGTTACCTTCCGAGTGCCGCGACTGCGCCAAGCCGTTAACGAAGACTACTCCAACGCCACCGATGTGGCTGACTACCTGGCCACCAAGGGGGTGCCCTTCCGCGAGGCTTACAACCTGGTGGGCCAGGTGGTGAAAACCTCCCTGGCGGCAGGTAAGCTGCTGCGGGAGCTGACCCTCGACGAATGGCAGGCCATTCACCCCGCCTTCGAAGACGATATCTATGCGGCGATCGCGCCTCAGCAGGTGGTTTCGGCTCGCAACAGCTACGGCGGCACTGGCTTTGAGCAGGTGCGCCAGGCCCTTCAACGAGGGCGGCAAACCCTGGGAGAAGGGTAATGATTAGCCTGTGCATGATTGTTAAAGACGAGGCAGCTAGCCTGGCCCAAACCCTGGCGAGCGTGGATGGCCTGGTGGGGGAAACCATCGTGGTCGATACCGGCTCGACCGATGACACAGTGGCGATCGCTCGCGCCCAAGGGGCCCAGGTCTACAGCTTTGACTGGGGCAACGACTTTGCCGCCGCCCGCAACGAGTCGCTGCGCCACGCCACGGGCGACTGGGTGCTGGTGCTCGATGCCGACGAGGTACTGCTGCCTGCTACCGCTCAAGTGCTTCAGTCCCTCGACTCAGGCCAGCCCCTAGGCAATCTGGCCGTCGCCGACATCCTGGCGGTGAACCTACTGCGTCGAGAACTGGGCGCGCCCCAGGCTCCCTACACGCTGATTACTCGGTGCTTTCGCCGTTTGTCTGAGATCACCTTCAACCGCCCATATCACGAAACCGTGGATGACAGCGTGGCGGCGCTGCAAGCTCAAAATTCTCGCTGGCAGGTGGTGACCCTGGCCGAGGTCGCCCTGCACCATACTGGCTATGACCCGGCGGTGGTCGTGCAGCGGGGCAAATTCGAGCGAGCTCGCACCATCCTGGAGGCCTACCTGGCCGACCATCCCGACGACACCTATGTGTTGAATAAGCTGGCGGCTCTCTACGTAGAGTCTGACCAGGCTGGGGCAGCCCTGTCCCTGCTCAACCGCGCCCTTAATCAACCCGACGGCACTCTAGACGATCTAACCCGCTACGAGCTGCACTACCACCGCGCCCTGGCGTTGGCCAATCAGCCTGAGCAGGCTGCCAGCGCCTACCGGGCCGCCCTAGATCAGCCGGTGCTTCCTCAGCTCAAGCTGGGCGCGTGGATCAACTACGGCAGCCTCAAGAAAGCCCAGGGCGATTACGACGCTGCGGCGAACCTGTTTCAACAGGCCGTTGAGACTGATCCCACCCTGGCAATCGCCCACTACAACCTAGGTACGGCCCATCGGGCTAGGGGCTATCTCGACGACGCGATCGCCGCCTACCGCGAGGCGATCGCCCTCGACCCTAACTATGCCGCAGCCCACCAAAACCTGGCCGTGGCCCTGTTTAAGCTGGGGCAGCTGCCGGAGGCGCTACAGGTCTTTAAGCGAGCGATCGCCCTTTACGAAGCGATTGATCCGGGGGCGGCGGCAAGCCTGCGCCAGGGCATAGCAAAACTCGGTATTCCCCCCCATCTGCTGGCTCAGGCAGGGTTGATATAGAAAAAAGTCTATCGCTGGCGATCGGGCGAGGGGCGCGATCGCTAGCACTGGCCAGGAGAGACGGTCTTAGCTGAGTTCTGGCCTACTTAGAGTAGCGGGAATCATTCCAGTCAAAGCTGCCATCCGTAGACTGGTGTGACTTCTGCCACGATACGTCAGAGCCGTAGGTGCCCGGACGCCAGTAGTGGCCGTGTTTTTCGTCAGCCTGTTCGGCACTGGTCATATCTGAGTGGCCGCTCCGGTGGCGGGTGCGATGCGAGGCATCGGCAGGGTTGGCGGCAGTGGGAGACGGCTGCTCGCCCCGGCGGCTCAGCACCGTACGAAGACGGGTGATAGCACCATCCCAATTGAGATCAGGCTGCCTCAGAATTTCTCGCAGGGCGTTGAGTGCGAGGTTAGCGGCTTCGTTATCTTGGCCGCGTAGGGGTTCAGAGGAGCGAAGGGGGTCTACCTGTACCGCCGCCAGGGCCTGACGCACGGCGCTTTTAATTTGGTTGTGCAGCTCTCGCTTAGCTTTTTCGTACTGGAGCTGCCACCCCTTCTCGCTAGAGGCGTAGAGCGACGGTAGCCGGTTAAGGGCATAGGTCTCAACCTCTACCCGCTTTACATACTTCAGCATGCGGGGGTGCATAGCCTTGAGCTGCTTCTCGACTTCTTCAGTGACGAGAAGCTCCATAACATTCATGTAGCTATGCCTGGGAACATCGTGAGCGACTTTCATAACCAACCCCGTTTCTAGTAAATCAACTGGCCAACCCCGGTAAAACCGGCCCGCTATAGCAATGCTCCTAATCGGTCACCAACGGCATCAGTCCCAAACCTCAACAGTCACAACCTAGTGCAACTGAGACAGCGTAGCTAGAGCCAACGACCTGTAGTAACAACAGTATGCCCAAATAGATTCCGCAAACTTACGGAAATTTGCCCGATGGCTAGCTACACCACGACCCGGTAACTATGCCTATCCAATCATTCTGGCAAAACAAGATGCCCCTCCGCAACCGTAGACATGAATACTTCAACGCTTTTTTAAAGGTTTCGTACCATAGGACTGCGCCTGTAGGGAGAGGGCCTGCCCCCTCCCTAATGCGTTGCGCTAGAGGGCCAGTAGTTCAGCCGGCAGCCGCTTGAACGACAGCCGTTCATTTTCGACATCGACATAGATGGTGTCACCCTCGCCAAACTCGCCGCGCAGAATAGACTTGGCCATTTGAGTTTCTAGCTCCCGCTGGATGGCCCGCTTGAGGGGACGAGCCCCGTAGACGGGGTCGTAACCGACCTCGGCCAAAAAGTCGAGGGCCGATTCGCTGAGCTTGACCGCCATCTTGCGATCGGCCAGGCGCTCTTCTAGGCGCGCAATTTGCAGCTTGACGATGTCGCGCAGCTGCGACTTGAGCAGTCCGTGGAAGATGATCATCTCATCGACCCGGTTGAGAAACTCGGGCCGGAAGCTGCCCCGCAGGGCATCCATGACGCGGGACTTCATTTCGTCGTACTGGGCATCGTCGCCTGCCACATCGAGAATGTACTGGGAGCCGATGTTGCTAGTCATGATGATGATGGTGTTCTTGAAGTCCACCGTGTGGCCTTGGGCATCGGTGACCCGGCCATCGTCGAGAATTTGCAGCATGACGTTAAACACGTCGGGGTGCGCTTTCTCGATCTCATCAAAGAGAATCACGGCAAAGGGGCGGCGACGGATGGCTTCGGTAAGCTGACCGCCCTCGTCGTAGCCCACATAACCCGGAGGAGCCCCAATCAGGCGAGAAACGGCGTGCTTCTCCATGTATTCCGACATGTCGATGCGTACCAGGGCCTCTTCAGTATCGAACAAGTAGGCGGCTAGGGCTTTGGCCAGCTCGGTCTTGCCCACCCCGGTGGGGCCGAGGAAGATAAAGCTGGCAATGGGGCGGTTGGGATCTGCGAGCCCGGCCCGCGATCGCTGGATGGAGTCAGCCACCGCCGTCACTGCTTCGTCTTGGCCAATCACGCGCTGGTGGAGTTCGTCTTCGAGTTCCAGAAGTTTCTGCATCTCCGACTGCACCAGCTTGCTGACCGGAATGCCCGTCCATTTGGAGATAATCTCGGCGATGTCTTCCTCGGTCACCTCTTCGCGCAGCAGGGTTTTGCCAGTGGTTTGGGTCTCGGCAAGCTGGGTTTCAGCGGTTTCGAGCTGGCGCTGGAGTTCCGTCAGCTTGCCGTACTTAAGCTCGGCGGCCCGGTTCAGGTCGTAGTCGCGCTCGGCCTGCTGAATCTCGATATTGACCCGATCGATATCTTCTTTGATGGTCTGAATGTGATCAATGGTGTCTTTTTCTGACTGCCACTGGGCGTTGAGGGCACTCTGCTGCTCTTTGAGGTCGGCCAGCTCTTTTTCGATGCGCTCCAGGCGTTCCACAGAGGCGGCGTCGCTCTCTTTTTTCAGCGACAGCCGCTCCATTTCGAGCTGAAGGATCTTGCGATCGACTTCGTCTAGTTCCTCAGGTTTGGAGGTAATCTCCATTTTGAGCTTGGCGGCCGCTTCGTCAACTAGGTCAATGGCCTTGTCGGGCAGGAAGCGATCGCTGATGTACCGCGTCGAGAGCGTGGCCGCCGCCACCAGGGCGCTGTCGGAGATTTTCACCCCGTGGTGCGTTTCATAGCGATCTTTGAGGCCGCGCAGAATGGAAACAGTGTCCTCTACGCTGGGCTGATCGACGTAGACTTGCTGGAAGCGGCGTTCTAGGGCGGCGTCTTTTTCGATGTATTTGCGGTATTCGTCCAGCGTCGTCGCGCCAATGCAGCGCAGCTCACCGCGAGCCAGCATGGGCTTGAGCAGGTTGCCCGCATCCATCGCCCCCTGGGTGGCCCCAGCACCAACCACGGTGTGAATTTCGTCAATGAACAGAACGATCTGCCCTTCGGAGTCGGTAACTTCTTTGAGTACCGCTTTCAAACGCTCTTCAAACTCACCCCGATACTTGGCCCCGGCAATTAGTGCGCCCATGTCGAGAGCGATTAGCTGCCGGTCTTTGAGCGACTGGGGCACATCGCCGTTCACAATGCGCTGGGCCAGCCCCTCGGCGATCGCGGTTTTACCCACCCCTGGCTCACCAATCAGCACCGGGTTATTTTTGGTGCGCCGCGAGAGAATTTGAATCGTGCGGCGAATTTCGTCATCGCGGCCAATCACCGGGTCGAGCTTGCCCCGGCGGGCAGCATCGGTGAGGTCGCGCCCGTACTTTTCGAGCGATTGGTAC
>JBARVK010000631.1:0-13878 GCA_049646225.1 Nodosilinea sp. | reverse complement strand
GTGTTCTCGCACATCTGGAGCATGAAAAGCCAGAACGATATGGTCTTTAGGTACGCCCACCGCCACTAAGTCCTCGGTAATGCTGCCCTCAATGCCATCGTAGTGAACCCAAATTTTTTCGTCGCGTATTTCTGCATGTACAACGCTCAATCCCATAAAGGTCAGTTTACATTGGTATAGGGGCCTAGCCCACCTGATGAAGATCTAATCTAACCCATGACTGAAGACCCCCGCGCCCTTGCCAAAATCCAGTACGCCAATGGCCAAGCCGCCTTTGAGCGAGGCAGCTACCGCGAGGCGGTAGAGCGCTTTGAGGAAGCTGTTCAGCTGGCCAAAGCCACCACGCCTCTGGGCGGCGAAATTCAGACCTGGTTGGTGAATGCCTACAGCGCCGTGGGGCGACAGCAGGAGGCGATCGCACTCTGTCAGGCCTTGGTTCGCCATCCAGACTTAGAAACCCGCAAACAGGGCAAAAACTTGCTCTACGTTTTGCAGGCTCCTCAGCTCCAGCGCCCCACCAACTGGATGACGCAAATTCCAGATTTAGATCAGCTGTCTGCCGATGGGGCTCAAAGTCTGGGCCAGTCTGGCTATCCAAGCCCTAAGTCTGCTACTCGGCCCCGACCTAAGATTGAAGAACCGCCCATCGATCCCAGCGAAATCAACAGCAAAGACAACGGATTTTTGTGGGCGGCCTTAATCGGTGTGGCCCTGGTCCTAGGAGGGCTAATCTGGCTCAGCTAAAGGATGGGTCTCTGGTCGGTCGGTGCCAAAGCCACCGACCGACCTGGGGTAGGGCATTGCGTTAGGCCCAAGCCACCCGTATGATTTAGGGCTGCTGTTTTAAGCGCTATCTAACTATGGTGAGCATTCGTCGTTCGTGGATTGCAGGGGCATCCAGCCTACTGTTGCTGCTGCCTTTGGGGGCTTGTGGTACCTCTGAGCCAGATCAGATGGCGGCTGGAGACAGTGGCGCAGCCACCGAGCAAAGCGTACTTCCTTTGACGGCGGGGGCCATTCCCGACCAAGATCCTGAGCAATTGCAGCGTCTCTACACCCAATTGGCTGACTACCTGGAGGCTGAGCTGGGGGTGCCCGTCGAGTACAAGCCCGTCACTGACTATGCTGCCGCCGTGACTGCATTTAAGGTTGGCGATCTGGATCTAGTCTGGTTCGGTGGACTGACCGGGGTGCAGGCCCGGCTACAGGTGCCCGGAGCTGAGGCGATCGCCCAGCGCGACATCGACGAGCAGTTCCACAGCGTGTTTATTGCCAACACCGCTACGGGCTTAACAGAGTTCACCGATGCCCAGGACCTGGCTCAGATCAAAGGGCGCACCTTTACCTTTGGCAGCGAGTCATCGACCTCGGGACGGCTGATGCCTCAGTACTTTATGGAAGAGGAAGGCATCGACATTGGCCAAGATTTCAACGGTGACGTCGGCTTCTCGGGTAACCACGACACCACGATTAAGCTGGTCGAAGCGGGTACTTACGAGGTGGGGGCGCTGAATGAGCAGGTGTGGCGCGATCGCGTTGCCGAAGGAGCCGTCGATACCTCTAAAGTAGCCGTGATCTGGCGCACGCCGCCCTACTACGACTACCACTGGGTAATTAGCCCCGAGGTGGATGAACGCTACGGCGAAGGCTTCACCGAGAAAGTGCAGGCCGCTCTGATGGCCCTTGACCCCGCCGTACCCGAGCAAAAGGAAATTCTCGACCTGTTTGGGGCTGAGCGCTTCATTGCCACCAGCAACGCCAACTACGCCGAGATCGAAGCGGTGGGCCGCAAGATCGGCAAAATTCAGTAGTGGTTCCGATCTTTCAGCTAGAGGGGGTGAGCTGCCGCTTTGGGGCGGTGGCCGCCCTGACCGATTGCAGCCTGGCGATCGCCCCCGGTGAGCGAGTAGCCCTGATCGGCCCCAGCGGCGCAGGCAAAAGCACCCTGCTGAGCCTGCTCAACGGCAGCCAGGTGCCTACTGCAGGGCGCGTGGCGATCATGGGGCAGGATATCAGTCGCTTAAGCGCCAGGAAACTGCGACGGCTCCAGCGTTTGATCGGCACGATCTACCAGCAGCACCACCTGGTGGGAAATCTGGCGGTGATTCATAACGTTAATGCCGGGCATCTGGGCCGCTGGTCGTTACCTAGGGCCTTGTGGTCGCTGGTGTGGCCCCAGGCGGTGCCGACAGCCGTTCAGGCGCTGGCTCAGGTGGGAATTAGTGACAAGCTCTACGCCCGTACCGATCGCCTCTCGGGTGGGCAGCAGCAGCGGGTGGCGCTGGCGCGGGTGCTGGTGCAAGATCCGGCAGCAATTCTGGCGGATGAGCCCATTTCAAGCATTGACCCCGAACGATCGCGAGCGCTGATGGACCTGCTGCGGCAGCTCAGCGAAACCACCGGCAAAACCCTGGTAATCAGCCTGCACGAGGTCGAGTTTGCGGTTAAATACTGCGATCGCATCATTGGGCTCCGCCAGGGTCAGATTCTCTTTGATGCCCCAGCCCACAAAGTCAGTGACGCTATGATGGCCAGCCTTTACCAACTGTAAAGTAGCGATAGGCCGTTTTGTATTGAAGAATATATGCAAAAGCCAGGTCCCCAGGGTTAAGTGATGGTTGGTACAGAGATGGTCTCTGTGTCACCCGTTTACTGACTCAGCATGAAAATCGCCACCTGGAATCTTGAGCGCGCGCGGCCCCAGTCTGTACAGGCCGAGCGCCAGCGCCAGTGGCTCAACCGCGTCAATGCCGACATCTGGATTTTGACCGAAACCCACCTGGGCATTACCCCCGGCGACAGCTACTATTCCACCGCCAGCGGCCTGCCCGATCGCCCTGGAGCAGACGGCGAGCGCTGGGTGCAAATTTGGGTCAAAGCGGGGGAGCTGGTGAGCCTAGAAACCATGGACGAAGACCATACCGCCGCCGCCCTGCTGACCTTGGCCCAGGGGCAGCAGTGGGTGCTGTACGGCACGGTACTACCCGAGCTGGGGCAGAGCTGGCGCTGGTCAAAGACCGGCCAAAAGGGACCTGTGCAGCCTGCGGCCCAGGGTCAGGCCTTTGCCGCCGCCCTGGCCGCTCAGCAAGCCGACTGGAAACGGCTGCGGGCAGCTTTTCCAGAGGCGGGGCTAATCGTGGCCGGAGACTTTAACCAAGACTTGAATGCCCTCAATTACTACGGGTCGCGTCGCAATAAACGGGTTCTACGGCAGGCCTTAGACAGCGTGAGACTGATCTGCTACACCGCTGGGGAAAATGACCCGGTGCATCGTCTCATTAACGGGCAGCATTCCAACACTGACCACATCTGTCTGGCCCAAGATCCCCCAGCACAGCTCCTGGATGCCTTTGTCTGGCCCCAAAATCTCGAAGAGCTGCGCGGCCTGTCTGATCATTTTGGCGTTGGAGTAGAGGTGCAGACTTAGGGTTTACCACAGGCAAATTTTGGTCACGGCAATGTTTCCACCAAAACAAACAGCCACGTCTGAGTCGGGGTCGTGGCGGCGCTGGTTATAGTTACCCACGTAGTAAAACTGACCCTGATCGACTTTGAACTCGGTGGGCAGCGGCTGGGTACAGGTGGTGCAAAAAACAATTTCCGGGTCGGGGTCACCGGGCTGCAGGTGGGGCAAGTTTACGTTCCAGAAGCAGCCCTGGGGCAGCACCTCGGCCATCAGCGTCTTAAGCACCTGAGCCGCCAGCCGAGTCGCCAGCGCCCAGTCAACGGGGCGACCGTTGTGAATATAGTGAGAAATAGCAATGCCCGGCACCCGCAGCAGGGCCGCTTCCCGTACGGCGGCAACAGTCCCCGATACGTGAATATCGGCCCCCATATTGCCCCCAGCGTTGATGCCGGAGAGCACCCAGGTGGCCTCTGGGCACAAGTGGCTCACCCCCACACGGGCGCAGTCGGCTGGGGTACCGCCAATGGCGAAGGCCGATTCTCCCCGCTGGGCGATCGCAATCGGGCCACCCCGGTTCATCTGGTGGCTACAGCCCGACAGGTGGCGATCGGGGGCAACGACACAGGTAGCATGGCCCTTCAGCGCCTCTCGCAGCGCCGCAATGCCGGGGGCATCGATGCCGTCGTCGTTGGTGAGAATAAAGGTCATGGGTGGGCAGCTAGAATTTCTCTGCTTGCAGCATAAGCTGTAAGCTCCCCAGGTGAGCCAGCGATCAGCCCATACAATAGGCTTAGATACCTCTGACAGGAGGGCCAACGATGGGATTAACCGTTCACGAATTAGCCAAACTACAGGCCAATTATCCTGACTACCGTATGGAGCTAGTCGATGGCGAAGTTACAGTTATGAGTCCCTCAGGCTATGAGGCCGATGAAGTCTCCATTGAATTGGCGGCGCAAATTCGCAACTGGGTGCGTCCGCGCCAGCTGGGCCGAGTCACGGGCTCGAGTGCAGGTTTTGTGCTGCCCAATTCTGACACCCGGGCTCCCGATGTCTCTTTTGTCAGAGCTGAGCGGCTGCGCCGGAGCCCACGCTCTTTCGCCGAACTGGCCCCCGACCTGATGGTAGAGGTCAAATCGCCGACGGATAGCGTGGCTAAGCTGCGAGACAAGATTCAGGAATTTTTGGTTTTGGGTACCCAGGTCGGCATGTTGATCAATCCTGAGAATCGTCAGGTGGAGGTTTACCGGCTAGGGCAGGAGGCGATCGCCCTCAGCGATGGCGACACACTTACGATTCCTGACCTGCTGCCCGGTTGGGAGGTGGCCGTAGCAGATCTGTGGCCCCTGGTGTTTGAGTAACCTTTCAAACACAAACCCCAGGGGTTTTGAAAACCCCTGGGGTCTAACCCCGACTATGGCATCACTTAGCCAATCCAGCGGGCGACATCTTTGGCGTGGTAGGTCAAAATCATGTCGGCCCCGGAGCGCTTAAAGCTGGTCATGGTCTCCATCACCAGTTTTTGCTCATCGACCCAGCCGTTGAGGGCGGCGGCCTTGACCATGGAGTACTCACCCGACACGTTGTAGGCGGCGACCGGCAGGTTGGTGGCCTGCTTCACCCGCCAGATAATATCCATGTAGGCCAGGGCGGGCTTCACCATCAGCATGTCGGCCCCTTCGGCAATATCCAGCTCAATTTCTTTGAGCGCTTCGGTGCCGTTGGCGGGGTCCATCTGGTAGGTGCGGCGATCGCCAAACTGAGGCGCACTCTCCGCTGCATCGCGGAACGGCCCGTAGTAGGCCGAGGCGTACTTGGCCGCGTAGGAGAGAATCGGCGTATCCTCAAAGCCGTGCTCGTCAAGCCCAGCCCGAATCGCCTGCACAAACCCGTCCATCATGCCCGAGGGCGCGATGATATCGGCCCCGGCCTTAACCTGGGCTACGGCGGTTTTCTTCAGCAACTCCAGGGTGGGGTCGTTGAGCACCCGTCCGCTGAGGTCGCCGGTTTCTAGATAGCCGCAGTGGCCGTGGGAGGTGTACTCGCACAGACAGGTATCGACAATCACCAGCAGGTCGGGCACCGCCTCTTTAACCGCCGTGGTGGCCTTTTGCACAATGCCGCAGTCGTGCCAGGCCCCAGTGGCATCGGTATCTTTGTCGGCGGGAATGCCAAACAAAATAATGGCGGGAATGCCCAGGTCGTAGACTTCCTTGGCTTCTTCGACAATTTTGTCGACCGAAAGCTGGTAGACTCCCGGCATCGACGAGACTTCCTTGGCGAAACCTTCACCAGGTACCGCAAACAGGGGATAGATCAAATCAGCCTGGGTAACCAGGGTTTCTTGCACCATGCGGCGAAGCTGCGGGTGCTGGCGCAAACGGCGAGGGCGATGGGTAGGAAACATAGCCTGGAGTGAGGGGGTTGCTAAAAATGAAGCTTCATTAAACTAAAGCTTCATTTTGGAACGAAAACAAGCGCCTGGTTACGTTCCGTAACGTCTATTTCAAGGATATAGGCCGTCAGCATCCCGGTTCCTACCTTTGGGCCAAGCTGGAACACCCTAAGCTGAGGCATTCGCCATCGCCTCTGGTGCGGCCACTGTGATCGCAGCGCCTGCGATCGCCCCTTCGCGCAATTTTTATTTTTCTGTGGCGTTGTTAAGTGAAAACCATGTGCTAGGATTCTTAATCGTGCTTGAGATAAGCACTTCACCAAACAACGGGTCGCTAGCTCAGCGGTAGAGCACTCGGCTTTTAACCGATTGGTCCTGGGTTCGAATCCCAGGCGACCCATTTTTTAGCATTACCTCTTTACTTAGGTCGTAGAACACGTAGTCTCGACCCCACAGTGTTTTATGATGGGGCAGAGTGGAGGGGTGAACACATCCCTACTAGGTGGGGATGTCTTTTAAGCTTAACTTTAGCTTTTGCAAACATTTCGTCATACATCATCCGATCTATCCTAAGATTGATGAGTAAGGCTACCTACTTAAACGACTCAAAGGCCTAACGGCGAGAATACACTAGGAGGAATTTTATGGCGCTTGTCTCATTGAGGCTATTGCTGGATCATGCCGCTGAGAATGGCTACGGCATCCCGGCCTACAACGTAAACAACCTGGAGCAAATTCTAGCCATCATGAAGGCTGCGGATGAAACCGATAGCCCCGTGATTCTGCAAGCATCTCGCGGTGCCCGCTCCTACGCTGGCGAAAACTTCCTGCGTCACCTGGTGCTCGCCGCAGTTGAAACCTATCCCCACATTCCCGTGGTTATGCACCAAGACCACGGTAACTCCCCCGCTACCTGCTACTCGGCTCTGCGCAACGGCTTCACCAGCGTCATGATGGACGGCTCTTTGGAAGCCGACGCCAAGACCCCCGCCAGCTTCGACTATAACGTCGCTGTTACGGGTGAAGTGGTGAAAGTGGCCCACTCCATCGGCTGTAGCGTAGAAGGCGAACTGGGCTGTCTCGGCTCTCTCGAAACCGGCGCTGGCGAAGCTGAAGATGGCCACGGCTTTGAGGGCACCCTCAGCCACGACCAGCTGCTCACCGACCCCGACGAAGCGGTGCAGTTTGTCGAAGCCACCCAAGTGGATGCTCTGGCCGTTGCCATCGGCACCAGCCACGGTGCGTACAAGTTCACCCGCAAACCCACGGGCGAAATTCTAGCCATTAGCCGCATCGAAGAAATCAACCGCCGCCTGCCCAACACCCACCTGGTCATGCACGGATCCTCTTCGGTGCCCCAGAAGTGGCTAGATATGATCAATGAGTACGGCGGTCAAATTCCTGAGACCTACGGCGTACCCATTGAGGAAATCCAGAAGGGCATCAAGAGCGGTGTGCGCAAGGTCAATATCGATACCGACAACCGCCTGGCCATCACCGCAGCTATTCGTGAAGCGGCAGCCAAGGATCCGTCCAACTTCGATCCTCGCCACTTCATGAAGCCCTCGATGACGTACATGACCGAGGTTTGCTCGGAGCGCTACGACGCCTTCGGCTCCGCCGGTCAGGCCAGCAAGATCAAGCAGGAGCCCGTAGAGGTTTATGCCGTTAAGTACGCCAAGGGCGAACTCGATGCCAAGACGGCTAAAGCAGCAGCGGTTTAGAAACGGCGCGATCGATTAGATTCTCTGGGGAATCTGGTCTAGCTTGAAATGAAGCAGGGTTTCTTCGTTGAGGAGGCCCTGCTTTTGTTTTCCCTGAATGTTGGGCCATAGCAACTTCTGATCATGAATCCTATTGGACTGCCCCCGGTTGGTAGGGGCATTGCAGGGCAATGCCCCTACGAGATTCCTGTTTTCATCAACATTTATCCAATGCGGATTGCGTATGAGCGGGCTGGGCAAACGCCGTTTTCCCCTACAGATTGGGTGCCAAGATCCACGGTGAGACAACAAATTTGCCGCCTTTAACGTACATTAGGGTTGCCCTGCCTCCAACGATGTTTTCTATGTTGCCCCCAACTACCCCACGTCAAATTCTGGCGACGCTGCTGCCTTACCTGAAAACCGCTGGGGCCTATGCCCAGCAGATTCAGGCGCAGATTGTGGCCCAGCCCGACAAAGACGGCAAGGGCGACAACTTTTTTGCCTCGGCCCTCAGCGACGCCGATCTGTCGATTCAAACCATGATGGAGGTGGTGCTGCTGGGGCTGTTTCCCCAGATGCGCTTTTACGGTGAAGAGCACGAGCAAACCTACAACACCAAGTACTTTCGCGCCATTGACCTCGGCCCGGCGGGCGACTACCTGATCACTCTCGACCCCATCGACGGCACCCAGTTTTATCTGGATGGCCACTCAAACTATCAGGTTATTTTGGCGATTCTCAATGCCGATGAATATGAGGCAGCGATCGCCATTACCCCCGGCCAGGGCATCTACTACTACACTCTGCGGGGCGAGGGTACTTTTAGGGGCCGCCTCGATCAATCTCTGGACAACTGCACCCGCATCAACGTTGAAAACCCTGACCCAGCGGTTTGTCTGGGCTGGCAGATGGGGGCGGTAGTGCCGCACTTGAGCGATCGCTACCGGGTCTACCACACCAAAACCGACTATTCTAAAACCGCCCAAATTCCCAATTTCAACGGACTGCTCAGCGGCGACCTGTGCGGTGCCATTCTGGCTCGGGGGCAGTTTATTGACGGTGCAGCCCTGGCCTTTATGGCTCAGGAGATGGGCTATGTGGTCACCACGTTTACGGGCGACCCACCGCCGCCGCTGCATACATGCAGCGATTATCTGCGCCCTGGTATGGTGATTGGCTGCTCTGAGAAAGTACACCAAGACTTGCTAGAGGCGGTAGCAGCGGCGGGAATAGCCGGATCTTAGCCGGGAAATAGAAAAAACCCATCTTGGCCCGTACCAGAGGTTGGTTGCACGGCAAAGAGACACTGAGTTGCTAGTGCCGAGTTTCTAAAAGCACCTATTGCCAGCCATCTAAATCTTGGCCCCAGTTTTGAGTGAGCTGTAGCCACTGATCGCGGCGACGCTCGACATCGGCAGCAACCCAAATCAGGGCGATACCGACAACAATACCCACCATCCACTTGATAAAGGGGAATGCGGCGTTGAGCAGAACCAGCTGGTTGAGGGCGTTGAGCACAAAAACTACGGTGCCCGGGTAGAGCGGAGCGCGCATGCGCAAAATGAGGCCTATAGCGATCGCCCCCAAGGCCATGGCTCCTACGGGCAGCCCCGCCCAACGCTCGGTCCCCAGAGCGGTAAGTAAAACAAGTGCCAGGGCAATCATCCGCAGCCAGTGGCGCTTTTTTTTGCTGTCGGCGTGTTTGAGGGCCAGGTCTACCTGGGCGACATAGAGTAGAGCCAGCCCCAGAGGCAGCACCCAGAGCAGGCTGTCATCTATGGATTGGTTCTCTAGCCAGATCCAGATCGCCCAGGCCGCGCAGAATACTGACAGGTACGAAATCCGAATTTTGCCGCTGTGCCAGGCCAGCCAGCCGTAGAGCCCAACCAGTACCCAGAGGGTGGGAATGTGGCCAAATCCGTCTGTCACTAGGGCAATTGCTAGGGGCACCCCCACCGCCATCACCCGCCAGGGCCGCTGTGGCCAGCCCCAGGTGGGCCAGGGCACCCAGTACACCGGCACCGCCACGGCGCAGGCCACAGCACCCCACCAGCTGTCGAGAAAGCCTAGGGCCGGAAAGAGCGATCGCCCCAGGGCAAACAAGCCCACCAGCTCGACCAGTCCGGCGTAGACCCAGGCGTGCCGCACCGTGCTGGATGCTCCCAGCCGTCCCTGACTAAGGGCATAGAGGCAGAAGGCGGCGGCAATCGCCAGCCCCAGCCAGCCCCAGGTGGCCTGACCCAGGCCCAGGCCCATGCCGCCACCCAGCAGCAGGCTACCGATCAGCCAGTGCAGGTGTGCTGCCCAGACCAGCTCGATCTGGGGTAGGCCCAGGGTGCGATCGAGCTGTGCCGCGATGAGACGATACCCGACCATAATCAGCGCGGCCACTCCGGCCAGCACCAGCAGAGCGTCCGCCGCTTCTCCCCCAGACCCGAGCAGCAGTTGGTAGATCACCAGTTCGTACCAGCCCACCGACAGCAGCGCCAAAGCCAGCCAGCGCGCCAGGGGAGTTTGGGTGCGGCGTCCGACTTCCAGCGTGAGCAGGGCCGTGGCCACTACCAGCCAGCCGGTCCAGGCAGTGGCGGTGTAAGCCCGCAGGGCCAGACTCAACCCGGCATAGGCCAGGGTAAGCGTACAGAGAGAAGCGGCAATAGGAGGACGAGAACGGGCCACTGCTGCCGCCAGCCCCAGGGCGATCGCCCCCAAGCCCAGGCTTGGTATGGCTAGGGCAACCAGCGTCGGATAGCGCTCGACCCATACCCCCGCCACCAGCAGTTCTGCGCCCCAGCCCGCTAGATAAATTGTTAAAGGGCGCAGATTACCCCAGTAGCGCAGGCCCAGGGCGACGAAAAAGGTGGCCAGGACGGCGATTATCAGAGCGCGAGGTTCGCGTAGTTCCAGGTAGTAGAGGGAAACGGTGACGGTAGCAAGGGATAAAACGCCAATAGCGAGAATGTGACCCCAGCGATCGCAGGCCACTCTGTACAACGCCGATAGGGTAGGGGGAACGGCTTCGTCGGTCTGACCTGGAGGTAATGAATTCAGACTGGGCCTGGAGTGCGATCGCCAAAACCCCCACAGCACCGCCATCAGCCCCACAGTCACCAGGCCCCAGGCGGACAGAGCGCGCGGAAAGCTCGGTACCCAGTCGGCCAGGCTGCTGTAAACCCAGCCCAGCCCAAAGCCCACGGCTAAAAACGCCACCCCAGGCCGTCGGTAAAAGACGCTGTTTGTCCCCGTTAGCACCGTGGCCGTGCCCAAACCCACCAGCCGAGTCCAGGGCAGGCCCAGGGTAAAGGACAGCGCAATCCCCGTAGTCAGCACGCTGGCCGGATGGCGACCAATCAGCGCCAGCACCACTGGAATCACCAGCCCCACCCAGCTCAGCTCAAAGCCAAAACCATCGTCAATGAAGTAGCCCCACAGCAGGGCGTAGGTCATCGCCGACAGCCCTACGCCGTAGAGCCAGGCGCTGCTGCCCCACAGCCCCGGCAGTCCTCGGCTGAGCAGCAGCGCCACCGTGGCCAGACCCACAATGACCACCAGCCAGCGATCGAGGGATAGCCCCGTCCACTGGTTGCCGATCGCAACCAGAACGCTCACCAGGGCCAGACCGTAGGTGACAACCATGCGCCAGCGGGCCAGGGGGCGGCGCAGAGTTACCACCAGCGCGGTGACCGTAGAGGCCGCTAAATTCACCACAAGTACCGGACCGCTGGTCAGGCTCATGGCGGTGAGCAGAGCATTGCTGCCCAGGGCAATACCGTCACTCAGGTGCGCCAGTTTGGGCTTGTGTTGGCGTCGATACCAGTCGGCCAAGGCCACCATACCCACCACGTAGGGAAACAGCGAAATCCCCAGCAGCGCGTTGGGGCTGCTGCTGGGGCCAATCCAACCGACTAGAGGAGCCATGATCGCCTGGCGCAGGGGAAGGGGGCTCAGCTCCCAACCAACAAAGGCCAGCTGGACGGCGATCGCGTAGGCCACCAGCAAATCTCGCCGCTTGCCCAATTTACCCAACGACTGAATCCTGAGGGCAAGCCCCAGCAGACTGACGCCGAAGGCCTGAAAGAGCCAGTCGCCAATCGCAATCAGCCAGCCCCACCACAGCAGCCCTCGACCTAGGGCAATGCCCCAACGAGAGGTGCGATCGCTCGTTGTTTCTAGGGCTGGGCTAGCAGACGCGCCTGAATTGGCGGCAGGCTGGAGTTTTGGCCGCCATCGCCGCTGCCCCAGCCAGACCCAGGTCGCCCCGTACAGCCCAAAAGCCAGACCCAGCTGGCCAAACTGGTCGGGCTCTAGGGCCGTCAGCCCCCGCGCCAGCAGCAGCCCCAGGGCGGCGGTAATGGCGATAGCGGGCCAGCGCAAATTGAGAGGTACTCCCCGTCGTCGCTGCTCATAGACCGTGATAGCGGCACTGCCCAGGGTTCCCGCATAGACCGCCCAAATGGGCACTGAGCCCAACGCCCAGCCGGTGTGCAGGTAGGCCAGTCCCAGAGCATTGACCTGCTCCAGAGCGGTGCTGTCATGCTGGCGCAGCACTTGCAGCGCCGTTAGGGTGAGCAAAATAGCGGCGATCGCCCCCACCAGCAGCCCACCGCCCCGCCATACCCCTAGCCCATCCAGCGCCCAAAAATTTAGCGGCACCAGCAGCAGCGTGATCATTTGCAGGGTTTTGGCCGTCAGCTGTAAGTGAACCTTGCGACGGCACCACAGCCCCACTGCCCAAAACACCAAGGTATAGACCAGCAGCACAAGGTATTGGCCCACCGAGCCAAAACGCTCCCACTGGGTAGCCGCCAGCACCGCCGACGACAGTACGACCAGGAATACCCCCAGGCCCAGCAGCCACACCACGCTCAGCTCGCTCATCAGACGGCCCAGCCACAGAGATGTGGGCGAGGAGGATTTAGGCTGAGTTGAAGCTGTCTTTTGACCTCGTTCAGGGCGCGAGGTGGGGCGCGATTGGCGCGACTTTTGACGACGCGGGGCTGGGGTAGCGGGAACAAAATCAGTGATTGGGGCCTGACCGCTGGCGGCAGCAACCTCAGCACGTTCTGCAAAAGGATTCACCGCATCGGCCAAGGCCGATTCTGGCGCGACTACCGGGTCTAGCTCGGGCGGCAGCTCACAGCTGAGCTGCATCTGAGCGATCGCTCGCACCTGTGACTCAGAGATTAGTCCCAGCTGCAGCCAGCTATCTAGCCCGGCAAGCAGCCCTGGCTGATCGGGCAACAGATCTAGCTGTAGTCGAATCGTAGAGTCGCGATCGTCAGCCATGGTCTGCCTGCCAAAGAAGTTTTTAGAATTATGATCGGTGGCCGGGAAAGCAGATTCTTGCCCCTGAGATTCTTAACGCTGGTTCTCCTCCACACGGGGGTAAATGCGCCCGTGCTGGCCCATCGTCGTGAGCAGGGTATAGACCGTGTAGAGCCACCCCGCCACAAAAAATATCCCTCGACTGAGCACCTTGAGCGGATGCCCATCTTTGTTGCAGGGAGGATGCCCCAGCACGTGGCAGTTGAACAAACGCCCATAGAGCCGCAGGTTTTGCCCCAGGGTGAGGTTTTTGAGAGCCAGCAAAAAGTGGTTGTGGTAGAAGTTCATCTGGTAGCTGAGCGATCGCGTGGCAATGTCGTGACAGCCGCCCGTTTCCTCGCCCAGGTGCACCAGATGAGCGTCGGGGTTGTACCAGATGATGTAGCCAGTGGCGCGAATGCGCAAGCAAAAATCCGACTCTTCGCGCACCGCACTGCCATAAAACCGCTCGTCAAACTGCAGCCCGTGCCGATCAAACAAGTCGCGCCGGAACGACATATTGCACCCCCGCGCCGTCAGCACCCGCTGGGGTTGGGTGGTGTGCACCAGGTCAAGGTGGTACCAGGCAACGCCGGGATCCATGGCCTCAGCGGGCAGGTAGTCAATTTCAAATTCGTTCTGCTCTGCCAGCTTCATGCGGTCAAACACCCGCCCCGCCACTGCCCCCACCTCGGGCCGCTCTGTGAAGGTACGGGCATGGGCGTAGAGGTAGCCGGGGGGCAGTACCACATCGTCGTCGATAAAGAGCACAAGGTCAGACTGCGATCGCTCAATACCCCAGTTCCGCGCCGCTGGTAAACTGGCCCAGGACACTTGATACCAGGTAATTTTTCCCGCCTGAGCCCAGCTCTCTAACTGGCGCTGGGTATCGCTCTGGTGGGTCTGGGTTTGGTCTACGACTACCACGCTATAAGCCGGGTAATCCTGGGCCAGCAGACTGCACAGAGTGTCGCACAGCACCCCCTCGCGCTGATAGGTGGGAACGATCACAGCAATGGTTGGCCAACCCATAGGAACCAGAGGTGTAAGACTCAGACCAGTATTCCTAC
>JBARVK010000630.1:0-5552 GCA_049646225.1 Nodosilinea sp. | reverse complement strand
CTTTGGAGTTATGTTCATTCGCTACCAAGCTGCCGTTTAGCTGAGGAGTGGGTCAATCGGATTGCCAAACTCCCCCTTTGAGGCCACCTACCTCAGGCCGCCCCCACCTTCCTCATCCTCCTCACCTTCATTTACCGACCCAGATAGTTCAAGATCCCTCGCGCAATGCCGTCGGCAATCCGATTCACGGCGGCGGGGTCGCGGAAGCGGGCGGCGTCTTCAGACCCGGTAACGAAGCCGGTTTCGACCAGCACCGAGGGCATAGTGGTGTAGCGCAGCACGTAGAAGCGGGCTGTACGGACGCCGCGATCGCGCATGGAGACATTCTGCAGCACCGCGCTGTGAATGCTGCGGGCCAGCCGCTCGCCGCTGGAGAAATAGTAGGTCTCCAGACCATTCACCTCGGGGCGGCTCATGCTGATAGCGTTGGCGTGAATGCTGACAAATAGGTTGGCCCCAGCCCGGTTAGCGTACTGAGCGCGAGCGTCGAGATCGACAAACACATCGCTGCTGCGGGTCATCAGCACGGTGATACCAGCGGCCTGGAGCTGCTGCTGCACCCGGTTCGAGATGGCGGTGTTGATCTGCTTTTCCTGCAGGCCGCCGATGCCCACGGCACCAGGGTCGCGCCCGCCATGGCCAGGGTCAATGACCACCACCACCGCTCCCTGGGGAATAGACGGAATCACCGGGGTAGAGGCCACCGCCGGAGCCGAGGCGCTAACAATCTTAGCGGGCAGATTGGCCCCAACCAGAGCGCTATAGACCTCGTCGGCCCGCTGACGATCGCGAAATAGCCCCACCTGCACGACCGACTGACCATCGACTGTGGTGCGAAAAGCCTCGGGTTCGACGGCGCGCACCTGTTGTAGGGTATCGCCGCTAGTAATCGGCACGATGACGCGGAAGTGGTTGCCCGTGGGGGTAGTGCCGCTGAGCGGTGGCGCTTGGGCAATGGGGGCGCTGGGTACGGTGGGCAGCGTCGGAGCGGGAGGGGCTTGCGATAGCGGCGGAGCAGCCCCGGTAGCTAGGCGCACATCCAGCGGCGCATCGTGGGTGAGGTAGATGTGGCCAAGGGGCTGACCGTTGTAGGTGCGGCGGGCCATCTGCCAGCCGGGGTTAAGCTGAATTTTAAGAAACCCGTTGGTGCGACCGTTGGTGCGGCCAATTTCGATTGGCGGGGCGCTGCGATCGCGGGTGGGCCGGGCAAATAGCACCAGGTCATTCTGCCGGTTAGAAATCTCCAGGCGGTAGTGCACACCCAGATCCTGGCCGTTAACGCGCACCGAGTAGCCGTTGGCATCGGTCTTGCGATCGCAGGCCCCGGTAAAGTCAAAATTGAGCAGCAGCGGGTCGATGGAGACTGGCCCAGTTCCCTGATTCTGCTCCTGCCAGCACTGCCGCTGATTGGGCACCTGCTCCAAAATCATCAGGTTGTAGAAGGCCCCATCGCGCACGGGAGTAGCGATCGCCACCGTTAGGCTGGGGTCGATGGGCTGTTGCTCAAACTGCTGCGCCCTAGCCCCAGGAGCGGCAGCGAGTCCTGCCAGCACGACGGCAGCAGTAGTCAAAAACGTGTTCAGCGGTCGAAACAGCAGGGCCATAGCGGTTGGTGTAGCGGTGTGAGGAGGGAAGTAACGAACGGGGGTCTAGCGCTGGCAAGACTCCTAATGCTACTCATGATTGTGGCGATGGCAAGGGCCGTTGTACGGGTAACGTGTCGCAGTTTACCAATTGTCCTTACCAAAGTCTTTAACAAAGACAAAACCGGCCCAGAAAATCTGGGCCGGTGGCGGAGGCTAAATTGCCCCTGACGAGACGTTTAGGCGATGCCTTAGCGGCCTAAATCTCGGAAGGTTTGATAGGCCCGCTCGGGATGATAGATATGACAGCGCCCCGTAATTGTTCGCATCAGATCGAGCGAGAACGTCGTCTCTTTCATCAGCGGTGCCCAAGTCTCTTTCAGTGCGGCGTAGGCAGGCCGCAGGTTGTAGGACGGTATACCCACTGAAATATGGTGGGGAACATGAACGTTGATATCGTGGCACAGCACTTCAATCCACTTGGGATAGTCGCAGTGGAGGGTGCCAGAGAGCTGCGCCTCGGCTTCGTTCCAGGTGTCGTCGTAGTGGAACTTAATTTCGGGGATGGTGTGGTGCACCAGGGTAAAGGTGCTCATCCAGAAGTGGTAGCCCAGCCAAGGCATCAGCCAGTACTTCACTACACCCCAGGGGCCAACAACGTAAAACAGTGTGGGAAAGAGTATCGCCGCGAAAACGGCTACTGCCGCAATGGAGCGGAGCACCTTGGCATGGTCGCGGGGTTCAAAGTTGCGCAAATCAAAGTGCAGCGCCCCCCAGTGAGCTACCGATGCCAGCCACCACAGCCAGCCCCGCATGCTCTGATACACCACCTGCAAAAAGCCGCCAGCGCCAGCATATTCTTCCTGACTCCAGGGAGCCCAGGCGTTATCGATCTCCATGTTGTTGGTGTGGCGGTGGTGAATGTCGTGCAGCAGCCGCCAGCTATGGAAGGGGTAAAGCAGCGGTAGGAACATAATGTGCCCCAGCCAGTTGTTGACCCAGCGACGGTTAGCAAAGGAGCGATGGCCGCAGTCGTGGCCAATCACAAAAAAGCCGGTGAGCGCGGTGCCGGTCACGAACCAGGCTACGGGCAGCAAAAACCAGGGAGAAAAAGCGATCGCTACATAACCCAGAACCACAGCCCCAACGCTGAGCAGCACCGCAGTCCAAGCTTTGCGAGGGTCTTTTTGAAAATAGGCTTTAGGAATAGTTTGAATAACCTGCTTTAGAGTCAGGTCGCCATACGGATTTACGCCCGCAGCTCTAGCGGAAGGCTCAAGAATTGCAGTCAAGGAATAGTCTCCACGAAAATTAAAGGACGAACATCAAAGCTGGATTATTTTGCCCAAAAAAAATCTGTTCACCCTTAAGGGAAACGAACAGAGCCTAAGCTTGATTGCAAAACCGAGCTATCAACAAGCCGAACTAGTTCAATAACTTAGATAACCGCCGCAAAAAGCTTCGTGGAGCAAAATCTGGCCCATGAGGGCACGTATAGATCCTTAACAAAGATAACATGCTGGCTTTGCGTACTTGCCAAGTCGAGAGCCTGATTCCGAGATTTTCGAGAAATGCGATCGCTATTGGCCAATGCGCGCCCCAGCCTTTACAGCGGTGGTCATAGACCAAGCGCATTGGCCACAGCGATAACCGCTGCAATCTCACGGGTAGGCATCAATCAATCAGGATATCGCCTAGCGACGGCGGCGGGTAAGCCCCAGCCAGGCCAGCGCTCCGCCAATCGATATCACCAGGGGCATAAACGCAGCGGCGGCGCGGTAGTGAACATCTTCAGTTGAGTCGAGGCTGATGCCGTCGTAGACAATGCCCTTATCGCCCACGGGAACGGTCCAGTAGTCGGCGTGGCTGCGGGTGTCGTCTTCAATCGCCACTTCCCAGTCACCCGGTATTGACTCATCGGGTACAAAGGCAAAGCGCCCCTCGCTGTCGGTGGTGGTAGTCATCCAGGGCTGGTCAGAGTTGTTGGGGGCGTAAATGCTGACCGTTGCCCCTACAAACGGCTCGCCAGAACTAAACTTCGACTGAAACTCAAGCTGATTGTCAAGGGTGTAGAAGGTTTCGACCTGGTGTGCGTCGGCCTGGGCCGGAAATCCCACCAGAGCCAAGCACATGACCAAAGCAACAAGCAACCGTTTCATAGCACAAGCGATCCGTAATCTGTGTGGCCTTTATTGTAGCGAGAGTTGATAGGAGCTGAGCTGAGTCTAGATGCTCAGATTCAAGCCTTGTTTGTTCATTACCTAATGATCCATATGGCACCACCTCCAGAACTACAGCACTATCTCGATGCCCAGGGGCGCCTCACGATATGGCCATCCAAGCGCAACAAGGGGCACGCTCAGCGGCTCGCCCTAGACTATCTGGCTACCCAGTTTGAACCAGACATTCGCTACACCGAGCGAGAGGTCAATGCCCTGCTCAACCAGCACCATACGTTTGGCGACCCGGCCCTGCTGCGCCGCGAGCTTGTTGAGCGCGGCCTGGTCGATCGATTGCGAAACGGCTCAGCTTACTGGCTCAAAGCACCTGCCTTACCCTAGCGAAATGGTCTGCGGTCGTGGCCTAGCCACAGGGGCTAGAACGCGGCCCCAAAGAGCCAGCGCAAGATGAGCATCGCCTACCCACACTTAGGCCTAAAATTCAAGCCTGTTTCACACAAAACTCAAGAATCAAGAAGGCTCTATGAACTTAAGCTCGTTTGCCTTCGAACTCTCAAGGCTGATGATAGAGTCTTAGCTATAAGATAGCTGGAGACAGTAGGTTAGCGGCAAGCCATTCCCTGGCCGCGTCAAGCTGTATCTAGAGGTTCTTAAGCGGTTGGTGTCTCGACAACAACTAGCCCTGCACACCCTCGGCTCAAAAGACTTGTCCTAGACTGTCTTAATACGAACGTTGTACCGTGGTAGTCGAACAGCTCAAATCCATAGAGCCTCTCTTAGTTGCCGACTTTCATCAAGATTTGACTGTTTGACTACACAGAAAAGCTTTCTCACTGTCAACGATCGCCTGACGTTATAGGGAAAACCCGTGACCATGTCTACCCTATCTTTACTAAGTCCACCATAGCCCAGCAGAGGCTTGGTATAACCTATTGACTACAGAAAATGCTGCCTATTTGGCCGTTTTCAGCCCTGTAGTCTCCAGGCATTGTTCGCACAATGAGCTCCTTTTACTAGTTGGGGCTACTCTAAAAAGCTCTATAGGCCTTCTTAAAGAGCCCAAAAGTCCTTCGCTTCCTTAAGGGTGCATCCCAAATTTGCAAATTCGTAGATTTGATGGACAGTTGGCCCGTCATGTCCGTGCAAACGGGCATCTAATCGAGAGCCGTTGCTACCACGTGGATTCCCGCCTCCGCGGGAATGACAGGCGCAATTCTTTTCTCAAATCAATAACGCAGCACATTTACAAAACTGGGATGTACCCCTTCCTTAAGGGCTTCGCGGGAGTTTTTAGAATATACTTTGCCGCGATCGCCGCAGGACAACACCTCATTTGAGCTGACCCGCCTGAAAGTTTTCAGGGGAGGTTTAGCGCATAGCCCAGGTCGGTAACTCATACTTTTAAAGACAGGGAAAATCTGAAATCATGGCGATGCTAGAAAAATTAGCTCTCATAAAAGATTATGCTTTGGGATACGTGGTTACTGGCTTATTTGGAGGCATTCCCAGTCCGATTGGCACAATGCTGCGCAATATCGCCTATTTCCCAATTCTAGAATCAAGCAAGCTGCCTTTTTTCATTCAGCCTGGAGTCCGGATGGTCGGCACCAAAAACATCGAAATTGGCAAAGAAACTCGGATACGCAAAGGAACCTGCATCGATAGCCGAGGAAATAAAATTATCCTTAGGGACAACGTTTCTATTGATCGCAACGTTGAAATCAGAGTATTTGGCGGCTATGGTGGATCGCTTGAAGTTGGCGAAAACACCTACATTGCACCCTTTGTA
>JBARVK010000629.1:0-7617 GCA_049646225.1 Nodosilinea sp. | reverse complement strand
CCAGGGGCCTGAGGTAAAAAACTTCTTCCACCTCGCGCTTGCCGTCCACCACGTCGAGAATGCGCTGGCCGGTGTATCGGAAGGACTGAACATCAAATGAAACGCCCACGCGATGGGTACGAATCTGCTGCATGGTGCTGTGGGGAAACCAGCCCACGTTAAACACAATTTGCGGATGCTCCAGGGGACCATAGTGGCCGCGCCCGCCCTTGAGCAGGCTGGTGACTAAGATTTCGCCGCAGCGCTCTTCGCTGGGCCACTGGGCGCGATCGTGCGCCACAAAGCCCTCGGCGTAGTCCTGGTGCATGGCGGCATACATGGTCTGCTGAGGGTTTGGGGTCTGGGAAATGACCTCAACGGTGAAGCGATCCATAGATCAAATTTTCTAGGGTATTAAATGTCTAAGTATTCGACGTATTCGACCGTGCCCCGTCGTCCTTTGGCAGCGGGTGGTGGGGTATCGGTCGCTGCCGCTGTAGATGCCACTGGCTCGGCTGGCGGAGAGGCTGGCGCTGGTTCAGAGTCATCTAGCTTTAAGGCGTTTAGAGATTCTGAAGGGCCTGACGCGGCGACAGGCTGAGTCTCTAAAATTGAGTGATTAACCTCAGCCATGTCGAGGGTCGAGTCGGCGGTCAATGCGGCTGAGAATGGCGCGGCGGTACTAGGCTGTAGCGGCTTGGCCTGACGCAGCAGCCGTTGCCCGTCTGCGAGCGCCGATCGCACGATCGCATCGCTTTCCTGGTTTAACCGCAGCTGAAAGCAGTCGATCAGGTGCGATCGCATCGACACCCCCCCCACGTAGTCATCCTCGACCCCGCCTTGCTCAACCAAGCGCACCAGCCGCCGCACGGCCACCAATCGCTTCAGCGGGTCAGCATGGCTGAGCAACCCCAGATTGTGGTCGATCTGAGCCAGGGGAACATCAGCCCACAGGTCATCTCTGGCGTCAGTCGAGCGGGCCGATCGCAGCAGCGCCCCCACCGCAAACAGCGCCAGCGCCCCCTGCCCAGTCAGCAGCAGCGCCATCAGCAGCGAGTGCGTACTGTGCCACAGGGCGGTAAAAGTGTAGGTGCTGGTACCCGCGATTCCAGCCAAAATCAGCGCCTGGTGCCGGGGTGCTGTGGGCAGCGGCAGGCCTTTTTGCAAGCGCTGCACCAATCCTTTGCGCTGACGCGGCGAGAGCTGCAAGATCTGCTGATAGGCGACCAGCCCGATGCCAGCAGAAATCACCAGCGCCCCATTGACCAAACCCAGGCCCAAGCTACCCAAGCCCAGACCCCACAGCTGGGGATGCCTGGGGCGCGGTAGGGAGGATAGCGATCGTTGCCAGCCCTGCCGCACTAGCGCTGGCCTGGGGCTGGGCGGCGATGAGATATCCAAAGACGGTCTGGGAATGACGGGGGAAACCACGGGAAATTATTCTAGTAAGCGGTGTAAATCCAGGCTTAGCATAGCCCGACCCCCCTTATCTTAGGCTCCTTTTGCCGGAAAACTAAACGCTCTATCCATCCTTCTGCAACTCCCCCATCTCCCCTACCCCTTAGGCCACACAAATACCGTACTGGGGCAGCAGGTCGTGAATAACGTAAAAGTGATGGGCCCGCAGGGCGTCATGAAAGCGCTTCCAGTTGCTGGTCAAGAAACTGGGCGAGTAGGCCAGGCGCGACTCCTTGCGTTCGGACTGCCAGGCCACCCCTAATGCTTTCTGCTTCCAAGACCCATACCCATGGGCAATATAGCCAACCGCCTCGGGGCCAAAGCTGAAGCTACCCTGGGCAATGTGGGCCATCCACTGCTGATGGCGGCTGTGGCCCTCGCCATAGGTGGTTTCAAACAGCGCGGCAATTTTAGTCCGGTCGGCATCGGGTAGGCCAGGGGCAGACGCTTCAGGATCACCTGCCAAATACCGCTGCATGGCTTTGCACATTTCGTTGGCGGCTTCTAAGTAGTCTCTGGGGTTGTCGCGGCTAATTTTTTCGCCCCGGCCATTGGTATAGCCCCAGCGCAGGTAGGGTTTGTCGGGGTTGCTCAGCACCGTGCCGTGGCCCAAAGGCAGCGCCCCGCCAATAAAAAAGCCCTTCAGCCGATTCATTAGGCTTTGGTCGGGCTTGTTGTTACCATCCACCAGGTCGCGGGCGCTGTTGATTTCGTGGCTGACGCCCGCAAAGCCCTGGTGCGCCCAGGTATCGGCAAACACGTGCAGGGTAATGCCCAGCCGGTGCAGCCCGTAGCTACGGTAGCGCTGATCAATGCACTCGCGCACCATACCTTGGGCGACGGGGCTGTTGGGCCGACAGATCAGCTTGTCGATAAAGGTGCCCGGCGGGTCTTGCCCAGCCGGTAGACCGCCATTGCCCGGCAAAAAGTGAAACGGAATCCAGACCTTGTAGTTAGCCAACTCTTTAAAGTTGCGGTAGTCGAGCATTTTGTGGGCCGAACTCATGCGATCGAACATCGCGCCATTGTCAAAGCGAATCAGCCCCGACTGGGTCGAGTCGTCGACATACTGAGCACTGTGGGCCACAATGCTGGCCTCGCGATGCTCAAACCCCGCCAGGCGAGCACACACATAGGTGACCCCGTGGTGAAAATCAATTTGCATGGCACGGTCTGACGATCAGCACAAGGAACCTCCCGACCGAAGACAACCCTCAATTAGGGTAAGGGGTAGCGTGCTCCCGGAGGCGTTAAGCATTGTGATCGATCTCTCAGGATCCAGTACCGATCGCTAGCCGTGGGATAGGTACTATCAATCCTGCCAAAATGGCATTTGATCAAGCTCCAACAGCTGTGGGGTTCGTTAGCAGCCTGTAAATCGGCGCAACGTCTCACAAACCCTGCCTACGGGCTACAATGCACCGTTTTCGATATCGAGCTTCACGCCAGACGCGATCGGTGCGTTCCGGCCTACCGAGCGCTTTGCCCCGTTGGGAGACAGTCCCCAGGCCGAAACACGCCGCACCATTAAGCGTTTGGATGGCTCGATAGCGCTTGAATTCACTCTTCTCGGACCACCTAGACAGGGTGAACATTGCTCACCAGCCTGAACTCAGAACCACGTTATACCCTGCCCCTCAAAATGACTGATTCACCGGGTGGACAGGGTTTGCCGACTAATTTTCTGCAGGGGCGGCGTCTTCTGCAGCGGCTGTACTGGCTCGCGCAAAGGATTGGTGAATGGCCATCAGCACCGGGTCAAGGTTGGCGCTGGTGTCACCGTAGTAGCTGGTAATGGTAGCGGTAGCGGTGGGGTAGCCCACGTAGGTGACCAAGGCATTGGGTAGCTCGTTGGGAATATCGCTCAGCCACAGGCGCACGGCGGTCACCCCATCGATGATGGCAGCATCGTAACGGCTAACGGTGTAGCCCTCAGCGCGGATGGCGTTGAGCGACTCACCAACCACCGCCTGGGGCGGGGCCTCTTGCCAGGTAATTTCGGTGCGGATGGCAGGCAGGCTGCCGGTTGCTCCAGCGCTGGCGGCCACCACCTGGGGCGCATCGGCCTGGGCGTTGACCTGCCACCCCACCGGAAACGCAATCGAGAATAGATCTGCGTAGCGGGTGGTTTCTAACTCTGGGATGGCAGGCGCGACGGGAGCCGCCTCAGCCGCGACCAGCCCATCGGCGGCCTGGGCCAGGGCAGCGGGTGCCCCAGCAGTAAGCACTGCCCCCAGCGTGAACCCCCAAATCGCAAGCTGTTTCATAACGATTCTCCTGTGCACTGACTCAAGCGCTGTTGTTTAGTATCACCCAGGGCGGGGCGTTGACCATCGCCTGGCGGGCCACTTTCTGAAGCTGCCGACACTGCGGGCAAGCCGTTTGAGCCAGCAAACAGTACGCTAGCCTGTGGGAAACTCTTTACCGCGATCGCTCGCCCATGCCCTTGACCCCCGATGCTGACCCCAAACCCGGCCACCTCTACGTGGTGGGCACCCCCCTGGGCAACCTCGAAGACATGACCTTTCGAGCCGTACGACTGTTGCAGTCGGTAGATCTGATCGCCGCCGAAGACACTCGCCACACCGGCAAGCTGCTGGCCCATTTTCAAATTGCTACGCCGCAGATGAGCTACCACGAGCACAATCGCCACAGCCGCATTGGGGAGGTGCTACACCACCTGCAAACTCGTCAGCAGGCCGTGGCGCTGGTCAGCGATGCGGGCATGCCGGGCATTTCTGACCCTGGCTATGAGCTGATCGTCGCCTGCATTGAGGCCGAGATTCCGGTGATCCCCATTCCGGGGCCGACGGCGGCAATTACGGCGCTGTGCGTGGCGGGGTTGCCCAGCGATCGCTTTGTTTTCGAGGGCTTTTTGCCGCTCAAGGGCAAAGAGCGAACCGCGCGGCTAGAGGCGATCGCCCGCGAAGAGCGCACCGTTGTGCTCTACGAAGCGCCCCACAAGCTGATCAAAACCCTGGTGGATCTGGTAACGGCCCTGGGCGGCGATCGCCCCGTTACCCTGGGCCGCGAGCTGACCAAACGGTTTGAAGAATTTTGGCGCGGCACCCTGGGTGAGGCCCTAGAGCATTACCAAACCACCGCCCCTAAGGGCGAATTTACCGTTGTCATTCAGGGCGCAACGCGAGCCGCCCCAGTGTTGTCGGGTGAGGCGATGAGGGCAGAACTAGAACATCTGCTGCGCCAGGGACTGTCTCGCGCCGAGGCCAGCCGTCAGCTCGCCAAAGCCACTGGACAAGCCAAAAAAACGATCTACCAGCTTTCCCTCAGCATTGAAACCGACGCAGGAATGGGTGAGAGGGCTAGCGATCCCTAGACCAGGTTCATCCTAAATCTGCCCGGTTGGACTGAGCAACCACCGTTTGTCCCTGCGCAAGCTGCCCTGGACTCAGACGATGCGATTCGAATTGGGCCTCAAAACCGCTTAGCGGTTTGGGTGGCCGGGTCAAATTCGTAGCGCTGGTCAAAGCGCGTCCTGCCATAGAGGTTAAACGACACCGTGGGCTCATCGCCCAGGGCCTCTACGCTATGGATGGCATCGGCGGTGAGGGCTACCACGTCACCAGGGTTGAGAATAATGTCGTCTACCGGTTCTATCTGGTCGGGGTGGTTGGGCTGGGGGGCTCGGCGCCACAGGCGATTGCGCTCTTGCCCCCCCACCAGCGCCACAATGCCCCAGGTGCCGTGGTTGTGAATGGGTGACATTTGCCCCGGTAGCCACGACACCATCTGCACGGTGAGGGGAAACTCATGCTCGCGATACAGGAAGTTGACGCTCCAGCCGGTTTTAGGGTCGGGGGCGCTGTACTCCATCTGTAGCCAGTAAGAACTGACCAGCAGCTTGCGCACCAGGGGGGCGATCGCCTCTAGGCGGCTCCTATCGTCGTGGAAAATATCGAGAATGTCTTCTAGCTCGGTCAAAAACCGATACAGACGGTAGTATCGCTTCGGCTCCAGCGTTTCTGGATTGCCAAAGGCGCGATGGGAGCCGTCACCGCTGATCAGCCAGTTGTGGGCCATGGCTACTCGACTCGCACCCGACGCGTCTCGACCACCATGCCGTCTTCGCGAATGACCACGGTAGACACCCAGCGGCTGTCGGGTTCAGCCGGAGCCGTGCCTGTTTTATACAGCCCCCCAGAGCTGAGCAGGTCAAACACCACCGGGCGCGGCTCAAAAAAGTCGGTGGCGGTGACGCCCTCTTCGACGGCGACCCCCATCAGCGATCGCGCCTCTAACGGTTCTACCACGATCGTGTCGAAGCTATAGGTTTGTCCTGGGGTGAGGGTTTCAGGCAGCTGCACCTGCAGCGTCGGCGGATTGGCTCCCGACACCAGTCGGCTGGTTTCGCTCAAGATTTCTTGATAGGCAATCTGCCCGGCTTCGAGCCGCTGGCGCGAGGTGATGTCAGCGGTGAGGGTGAGGGTGCGATCGGGCCGAGTTTGGTTGCCGGTTACCGTGGTGCGGGTTTCGAGGCTGTAGCGATCGGGGCCGTCGGCCTGCCAGCTCAGCAGCTCAATGTCGTAGGCAATGTCGGGGTACTGCTGCCAGAGGGTTTCGAGGGTTTGGCGCAGCTGAGCGTAGTCGAAGCCGGTATCACTCGAAAATGACTCGCTGTAAAAGGCCATCACAGCATCCAGGTTGCGATCGCTGGCCGCCGCCTCTAGCTCACTCAACAAGCTCTGCACCTCGGCGGGGGCCGCCTGGGCCAAGGTCGGCGAGGCAGCCCGAGCCAGGACAGGAAAGACGCCAGCCGTCAAACCCAGGGCGGCCATCGATACCGCCACCAGACCCCATCGCTTTACTGCCTGTTTGACCACGCTCAGTACGTCCTCTGGCTAAAATCCTGCGTCTACCTTATATCAATTGACAGGGAGTTGGTATAGTTAGAGTCGTTTTCAGCGTCGAGGGTGTTCCCTCTTGTCCCCAGCATCTACGCCTATGGCATTGACCCAGGCCCCCTTGCCCCGGCTGCTCGTGGCCGCTAGCGGTACAGGCGGACACCTGTTTCCGGCGATCGCCACGGCTGAAGCCCTCCGCCAGGCCAGCTACACCATCGAGTGGCTGGGGGTGCCCGATCGGCTCGAAACCACCCTGGTGCCAGAGCATTTTCCGCTGCATACCGTAAGCATGGCTGGGTTTCAGGGGCGACCGGGGCTAGGGACCGTTAAGACCCTGGCAAAATTTGGCCAGGCTACCGTGCAGGTGCGGCGACTGCTCAAGCGGGGCAACTTCGACGGCGTATTTACCACCGGGGGCTACATTGCGGCTCCGGCCATTCTGGCGGCGCGATCGCTGGGTCTGCCCGCCGTACTGCACGAGTCGAATGCACTACCGGGCAAGGTTACCCGCTGGCTTAGCCCCCGCTGCACCATCGTGGCGCTGGGGTTTGAGGCCGCCCGCCAGTATCTACCCAAAGCCAGAACCGTGGTGGTGGGCACCCCCGTACGCGACGAGTTTTTGACGCCAGAGCCCCCTGTCCTGAGCGACCCAGCCATTCCCAACGGAGTACCGCTGATCGTGGTTGTGGGCGGTAGCCAGGGCGCCGTAGCGGTTAACCAGCTGGTGCGCGCCGCCGCCCCCGCCTGGATCGAAGCCGGAGCCTGGATTGTGCACCAGACCGGCAGCAACGACCCCGAGGCCGATAGTTACAGCCACCCCCACTACATTCATCGCCCCTTCTTTGGTTCGATGGCCGCCTTGATGCACCGGGCCACTCTGGCGATTGGGCGATCGGGGGCGGGCACGCTGACGGAGCTGGCGATTTCGCACACCCCATCAATTTTGATTCCCTACCCATTTGCGGCAGAAGACCACCAGACCGTCAATGCTAGAGCCTTTGTCGACGCCCAGGCCGCTCTAATGTTGAATCAAAGCCAGGTCGTCGCCCCAGATCTTCAGGCCCTGGTGCTCAATGTGCTGGCCGAGCCCCAGCGCTTAGAGGCGATGGCCACCGCTGCCGGACACTTGGCCACAGCCGATAGCGCCACCAAACTAGCCGATTTAATTCAGCAGGTGGTGCTAACCCGCTAGATGATTGCCGCAGCAGCGACGCAAGGGGCAACATATGGCCCTGTTGTGCCCAGCGCTGTTTACTCTGGCGGTGATGGCTGGCAATCGAAGATTCATCTCGATTGGCGCCTGGCTCATACCGAATCC
>JBARVK010000628.1:0-5973 GCA_049646225.1 Nodosilinea sp. | reverse complement strand
GTCCTGATAGCGAAAGGTGGCTAGCTCCAGTTCAGTCCCCGTCCAGCGATACTCCGCCAGCGAGCCGCAGTCGCCCAGCCCCCGCGCTTTGCTAAACACGGTCAACAGATTGCTCTCGGACTCGAAGCTGGCTAACCCGCCCACGGTGGCTTCACTGGTGCGCTCAAACTGCCCCGACTCGTCAGGATAAAACACCTCCAGCGGCAGCGATCGCAGCGTGCCGTCGGGCTGCACCGCTACATAGGCATAGACCGACTGGTAGGCCGCTCTGGCGCACTGTAGCTCTACCAGGGCGCGATCGTCCGTGCGGTACACCTGTGACTCGGCGGCCACCTCAGGCTGATAAAACCCATCGCAAAAATCTTGCTCTTCTGCCTGGTCGAGCACGGTCTGGAGCATCACCTCGTCGGTGGGCAGTCTGCTCTCTGGGGCCGTTTCTGGGGCTGACTCTGGGGGCGGAGGTGGATTGCAGCCCGCGATCGCCGTTAGCAGCAGGGCGACAGACGCACCCCAGCGAAAGGTCATTGATTTCACCGCAGTCTCCTCAAGCGATCGCGCGTTCTTGTCCTAATTTTCCCATTTCTCTAACCTTGGTATCTGCAGCGGGTTCCGTTCCCTAGGTATTATAGAAAGCGAATTAACTCATTTTTGCCGATTTTGTTGAATACCCATGGCCCAGCCTAAACATACCCAGGCCCACCTCTCGCGTACGGTGCCTAAGGATCAGTCTGAATTCTTTAAAAAGCGCACCCGCGACTCGATGGAGTACTACATGGGAGCCAAACTGCTGGAAGTGGGTGTCAACCCCAAAAACACGGTTTATCGCTGGACCTCAGAAATTAAAGGCAGCCAGGAAGTAATCACGGTCAGCGCCTACTGGGGCGAGTCGCGCGACCAGCTAGAGGCCGAGGAAAAAGCCTAACACCGAGTTTTATACGAAATCCGATTTGATAAGCCCCGATTCATAATCAGGAACCTCGTAGGGGCGTAGCATGCTACGCCCCTACAAACCGGGGGCATACAGTTAGGATTCGGTATAAGTCGCTTGTAGCTTCACCATAAAGAACCCGTCCATGGCTTGGCGGTGGGGCCAAATTCGCACCCAGCCCTGGGGGGCTACCGCCAGCCCGCCCCCAAACCCTGGCTCAGGAGGCTGAATACACCAGTCAGGATGCGCCTGGCAAAAGGCATTGATCACCGCCTCGTTCTCGGCGGGGTGGAGGGTGCAGGTAGCGTAGACCAAGGTGCCGCCGGGTTTGACGCAGCGAGCGGCTTCGGCCAGCAGCGCGAGCTGTAGCTCGGCCAGCCCGGCAATGCTGTCGGGGGTCTGTCGCCAGCGGGCATCGGCGTGGCGGTGCAGGGTGCCCAGTCCCGAACAGGGCGCATCTACCAGCACCCGGTCAGCCTGCTGGTGAAACCGAACCAGATCGGTGCTGTCACCCGCGTGGGTGTGCAGGTTCTTGAGGCCCAGCCGAGTGGCATTAGCAATCGTTTTTTTGAGCCGGGACGGGGCGCGATCGCAGGCCCAGACCGTTCCCTCTGCCCCAATCATTTCAGCCATTTGGGTCGCCTTGCCCCCCGGTGCCGCGCAGACGTCTAGCACGGTATCGCCCGGTTGAGGGTCGAGCAGGAGCCCCACCAGCTGAGCGCTGGCATCCTGCACAGTCCACCAGCCCATCTCGTAGCCGGGTAGCTCGCTCAGCGCTCCCTGGTGGTTGACCAGCCGTAGCCCATGGGTAACGCCTGCAATCGGTTCTAGGGCGATATCTGCGGCGGCGAAGGCCGTTTTGACGGCCTCGACCGTAGCCTGCTGGCGGTTCACCCGCAGGTCGATGGAGGGCACCTGGTTGAGCCACTGGCAAAGCTGTTCCGTTTCTTCGCACCCAAGCTGGTCGAGCCACAGGGCGATCAGCCAGTCGGGATAGCTGTGCCTGATGCCCAGAGCCGCTACAGGCCGATCGGGCAGAACTAGCGGATCTGCGCCTGCCTCAGCCTGACGAATGTACTGACGCAGCAGGCCATTCACCACGCCAGAGAGACGCCCCAGACCGTTAGCCTTAGCCAAGTCAACGCTGGTATTAACTGCCGCCGAAGCCGGTACGGCAGACAGGTAGCGCAGTTGATAAAGCCCCAGGTGCAGCACGAGCCGCAGCACCGGGGGCTGCTTGTCAGCGGGGCGGGTGCCCAGCTGATCGATCAACGCATCGAGCGTGCGCTGGCGACGGACGGTGCCGTAGACTAGCTCAGTGGCAAAGGCGCGTTCCCCAGGTCCATTGTTGTCGCTCTGGCTTGCCTGTGCCAGGGTGCGATGCAACGCTACATCAGCATAGGCCCCCGCCTGCACCTGAAGCAGCACGTTCAGCGCCAGTTGCCGTGCCCCAGAAGAAGCCCCAGGGGATGCAGGCGTTTTAGCAAAGGCAGATTTAGCCAAGCTACGATTTAGCCCGGCGCTTGGCCACCAGCGGATCGCGCTTAGCGGTCTGCTGGTCGTTCTTGCGGCGGCGGCGATCGCGCCAGTCGGCGGCGGTCAAGTACACCACGCCGCCGGTCACTACAATCATGAGCACCAGAGCCAGGGTAGCCAAAATGCTAAACGTTTGGGCTTGTAAGGTCGCTTCCATCACTACGTTAACTACGTCAGCACCAACTTATCTGCGCTGGGTTTAAAACCCGTTGCGGCCCCAGACCACCATCGATAGCGAGAAGGTAAAGACAACCAGCAGTGAAACCCAGCCGAAGGACAGAATATCCATAGGTCTTTTTAAGACTCAAAACAACACAGCTATTTTTATCATAATGCCATGGGGTTTCATCGGTTGAACGTTCCGCTCTTGGTCGTCGCTGTTCTAACGACACGATCGGCATAGGGCAGGAACCTGGGCCGCTGGGCCGATATTCTAGACAGCCTGCCCAGACAGCCCCATCAAACAGCAGAGCTTGTACACTGCTCTGGCCCCTACGTTGCCGTCCCACTCCCCGTCGCCCACCTCGCAGAGGTCAAAGCCAATGATCTGCCGCCCGCTGCGCACCACCTGACGCAGAAGGCAGAACACCTCCTCCAGCTCTAGCCCGCCGGGAACGGGGGTGCCGGTGCTGGGGCAGAGTTTAGGGTCGAGGCCATCGGCATCAAAGCTGACGTAGACCCGCTCGGGCAAATCTGCCACGATCGCCTCACACTGCTGCATCCAGGGCCTGCCTCGGTAGATATTTTCCTTGATCACCGTGTCGTAGTGGGTGACGACGCGCCCTTCAGACCCGTTGATCAGCGCAACCTCATCGTGGCAGAGGTCGCGGATGCCGACCTGCACCAGTCGGCTCACCTGGGGTAGCGTCAGCAGGTTGTACATGATCGAGGCGTGGGAGTAACGAAAGCCCTGGTAGGCCTGGCGCAGGTCGGCGTGGGCATCAATGTGCAGCACGCCAAAGTCAGTGTGACGCTCGGCTAGGGCCTGCAAGTATCCCAGCGGCACGCTGTGGTCGCCGCCGATCACCCCCACCCGCTTGCCCTGGTCGAGGGCGGTAGACGTCTGGGCATAGAGCCAACCGCTCATTTGCTCGCAGGCGTGGTTGACGTTATCAAGGTCTGTCTGAAGCAGGGGATGAGTGGCAATCGACACCCCCTCCTCAGTGGCCTGAATAACGCGATTAGCCGCTGCCCGCACCTGATTGTTGAGATCGAGCAGGTGCGGCGGAATGGGTGGCATGTAGATGCCCTGCCGCCAGCCCTCGGGGTTGTCAAAGTCGTATAGGTCGAGCTGGGGCGAGGCCTCTAGCACCCGTTGAGGCCCCTGGGCGGTGCCGGTGTGGTACGACACCGTGACTTCCCAGGGCAAGCCAAAAATAACGATGCTCGCCGTATCGTAGCCGCAGGGCAGCCCGTAGAGGTTGCCGTTGTCGAGGCCAACGCCGCTGGGGTCAAAGGTCTGTAGGTTAGCAGTGGAGATAGTCATAGAAATAATCTTAGCGATAGCGTAAGGCGTTGAGTATCGAAGCTACAGGCATTTTGTGTGCAGGGATCTAAATTTGAAACCACCCATTGAGAATAGTACGATGACGACCCTGTTCGTGGGCCGGTTGACGCTAGGGCTTAGTGTCAACTAGATCCACAAAGATAGTTCTACAGAAGCTGCTTTGCACCGTGCATTAGCGCGTGTTCTGGGAACGTGGGATGCACCCCTCAGACGGCCAAAAAATGCTCTAGTGCTCTGATTAAACCTCCTGAATCTGCTGAGGAAATAGGCTTTAAGCCCAGGGATAGACGCCTTCGCCAAACTAGCGGATCTATGCTGGCCGTAGATAATTACTATGGAGCAGGCCAATGACTGCTGAAGATTTAGTCAGGCGCTACGAGGCAGGAGAGCGCGACTTCCGCCATACGATGCTAAAAGGCGAAACCTTAACCAATCTTAGCCTTGGCGGCTCAGATTTTTCGGGAGCAAATTTGAGGGGTGCCGATCTGTCGGGGTCAGACGTTAGCCGTTCAAGTTTTCACAATGCAGATTTGTCTCAGGTCAAACTGCATCAAACTAATCTCAACCACGCTAACCTGCGCGGTGCAAATTTAGCGGAAACCGACTTAAGTACGGCTCAGTTAAAAGACGCCGAATTGGACTGGTCGGAGGTTAGCGGCGGCCCCAATCTGACGAGTCTACCCGATTGATCATCAGTGGTTAACTATGCTTTACAGAACCCTTGGCAATACCCAGGAAACAGTTTCGGCGATCGGGCTGGGTGGCTTTCATATCGGTAAGCAAAAAGACGAACAGGACAGTCACCGTATCATTCGTAGCGCTATCGATCGCGGCATTACGTTCATGGATAACTGCTGGGATTACAACGAAGGTCTCAGCGAAGTGCGGATGGGGAATGCTCTCAAAGAGGGCTACCGCGATCGCGTCTTTTTAATGACAAAAGTTGACGGGCGCACCAAAGCGCTGGCGGCAGAGCAAATCGACGAGTCTCTAAAGCGGTTGCAAACCGACCATGTCGATTTGCTTCAGTTCCACGAGGTGATTCGGCTAGAAGATCCGGACCGCATTTTTGCCGATGGAGGGGCTGTAGAGGCCTTTCGGGAGGCCAAACAGGCCGGCAAAATTCGCTACGTTGGCTTTACTGGCCACAAAGATCCCCTGGTGCATTTGCGGATGTTAGAAATTGCCAGGCAGCACGACTTTCAGTTCGATACGGTGCAAATGCCGTTGAACGTCATGGACGCGCACTTTCGCAGTTTTCAACACTACGTTTTGCCAGTGCTGCTAGAGCGCGGTATAGGGGTTTTGGGCATGAAATCGATGGCCGGGGGGCATATTCTCAAAAGTCATGTTGTCTCTGCAATAGAGTGCCTACACTACGCGCTCAATCTGCCGACCTCGGTGGTGATAACGGGCATCGACAGCATGGAGGTTTTAGATCAGGCTATTCAGGCCGCCGAGTCATTTACTCCTATGAGTGATGACGATGTGTCAAGTCTGCTATCTCGCACGACGGCGGTAGCCGACACAGGCCGGTATGAACCGTTTAAGACTGGCAATGTGTTCGATGCCACTGCTATGAACCCAGAATGGCTAGGCGTTCCTGCCGCTTAGAAGCAACCTGCGATCGCGGGCCGCCTCTGCCCAAAAATCAAAAATCCCTGACACAAAACCTTGACGCCAAGCCGATAAACCGTAACACTGGTAACAGAAACGTTCATCTCTCTACTCAAGAGACGGAAGTAAGGGAAGCACCCTGAAGGAACGCGCCTCTGTACCCTTCAAACTACAAAGCGAGGCGAAATATGTCACTCAAGTATCGCGGAATCGATTACAACGCAGCAGCTTCTAAGGTAGCCATTTCTGAGGAAGTGATTGGGCGCTATAGAGGCGCTGTAGTTACCCGCCACGTCACCTCTAATGAGCAGGCCAATGGTCACGTTAGCGGCCTTAAGTACCGTGGCGCTGTGGTTCGGTAGATTGCCTGCCTAGCAGGATTACC
>JBARVK010000627.1:0-1788 GCA_049646225.1 Nodosilinea sp. | reverse complement strand
ATACATAACACTCCATCAACTTGATACTGGCTATATGCATTTATTGCGCTGTAGCCAGAAGGAGCTACTTCCTCAACGCTATGGTGTAGGTTATCTCTATCTCATCGGCTGCCCCAGGGCGGTTGTATCTCATTCTTTGGCAGAACATCTGTACGAGTTTCGCCAAAGGTTATGTTTCTCAATTATTTGTTTAACCCATTCTTTTTTCCTGTCGGTGGCAAATCGTTCTACGCAGCGGTTTCGTTTTTTGATTCCCGTTTCAATCTAGCCTCAGTGTTCACCTAGTTGGCATTTATCCTGACGCTTTTTAGCTTATCTGTTCCCTTGAGAGGTCACTGGCACTTATATGACTGCAACGGTTCATCCCCCTCTACCCGACGACTGCACCCTGCCCAGCTGGCTCGAAACCTGCGTGCTGTCTCACCACGACGACAGCACTGATGACCTTGCCCCCGCCGACCTCGAAGACAAATCTAATAATGTATTGGTCTGCCAGGCCTTTGAGTTTGCCTACACGCTGCACAAAGGGCAGCTGCGGGCCTCCGGCGAGCCCTATATTTGTCATCCCATTGCTGTCGCCGGGCTGCTGCGCGATCTAGGGGGCGACAGCGCCATGATTGCCTCCGGCTTTCTCCACGACATTGTCGAAGATACCGATATTACTCCCGAAGAAATTGAGGCCCATTTTGGCGATGAGGTGCGACAGCTGGTTGAGGGGGTGACTAAACTATCAAAGTTCAATTTTGAGAGTAAAACCGAGCGGCAGGCTGAAAACTTTCGCCGCATGTTCCTGGCTATGGCTCAGGATATTCGCGTGATTGTGGTTAAACTGGCCGATCGCCTGCACAACATGCGCACGCTCCAGCACCTCAGCGACGAGAAGCGTCGCCGCATTGCCCGCGAAACCATGGAGATCTTTGCGCCCCTGGCCAACCGCCTGGGCATCGGGCGCATCAAGTGGGAGCTTGAAGATCTCTCCTTTAAGTATTTGGAGCCCGATGCCTACCGGCAGATGCAGCAGCACATCACCGAAAAACGGGCCGATCGCGAGACGCGGCTGATGCAGGTGGCCGAAACCCTGCGCCAGCGCATGCACCAATCTGAAATCCAGGTGGTAGATGTCAGCAGTCGTCCCAAACACCTGTACGGCATCTACCGCAAAATGGAGCGGCAGCAAAAAGACTTCAGCGAGATCTACGACATTGCCGCGATTCGTATGATTGTCGGCACCAACGAAGAGTGCTACCGTGCCCTGGCTATCGTCCACGATGCCTTTCGGCCAGTGCCGGGCCGCTTCAAAGACTATATTGGCCTGCCTAAACCCAACCGCTATCAGTCGCTTCACACGGTGGTGATTGGTCCCAAGGGTAAGCCGATTGAGGTGCAGATTCGCACCCTGGAGATGCATCACGTGGCCGAGTACGGTATCGCCGCCCACTGGAAGTATAAAGAAACGGGCGCGTCTACCAACACCCGCATCAGCGCCGACGACGACAAGTTTACCTGGCTGCGGCAGCTGCTGGAGTGGCAAAACGACCTCAAAGACGATGCTCAAGAATTTCTTGAGAACGTTAAGGGCAACCTGTTCGACGAAGACGTGTACGTGTTTACCCCCGACGGCGACGTGGTACCCCTCAGCCGGGGGGCGACGTCGGTCGATTTTGCCTACCGGATTCACACCGAGGTGGGCAACCACTGTGCCGGGGCCAGGGTAAATGGCCGCATCGTTACCCTCGACACGCCGCTGGAGAACGGCGACATTGTGGAAATTCTGACCCAAAAGAACAG
>JBARVK010000626.1:0-1731 GCA_049646225.1 Nodosilinea sp. | reverse complement strand
CAGCTGATCTGCCAGCCATCGGTGACCCTAGCTCGGATTGTTTACGAAACCGGCCATCAGCGACTGTCATTCTCATGGTGATGGGAATCTAGGGGCGGCAACTTACTCTCAAGTGGATTCCCGCCTCTGCGGGAATGACGGACTATGCAGTTGGCCCATGAATACGGCAGGCTAGAGCTTGGCTCGAATGGTGAACGAGTAGTCGCCGCCGGGTTCGAGCTGGTAGTCGCAGCGCTCTAGAAAGCGGCTGAGGGGTTCGCAGATCAGCGCCCGCCCCAGAGATGGTTCTACCCGCAGCTGGCCCTGGCGAAAGCGCCACTGGAACTGCCACTCGTAGGTACTGGCCCGCACTTCCCCTTCAATGCGGCCCTGGCTCCACGACTGGTGGGTAATGCGAACGTAGGCGGTGGTTTCAGATGAGCGACGGGTCACAGTGATAACAGCAGGCCAGATAACAAGGTGGGCAATGGGTGAGGCAGGGCAGGCCCCTCACAGGTACGATAACCGTAGCGTAGGCTGTGGTCTACCTTAGAATAGTGTGCGGCCATAATACGGCCTCCGCTCCGGGGTGCACGGGGCGAGCAGTGCAATTCAAGCGGGGGCTGTTTAACCCTAGACGAAAAAACGGTAGCCTAGGGAAAAGGTAAACGGCGATCCCCAGCGACGTGTTCGGCATCTTAGCGGGTGTAGGGCACGTTTTGTTTACCCTACTTCACCGAATTGTAAGGTTGGACCCCGCCTGTGCCCAAGGTTGGCATTATTTACAACGACACTAAGCCTGTTGCCTGCCAGGCCGCTCTCGAATGGGAGGATAAGCTGACGCGCCTTGGCTGTACCGTCAGGCTAGCCACGGGTATGGGCGGCATTTTGGGCTATTCTCACCCCCAGCGCCCCGTTTGTCACACCCCCCTCGACAGTCTGGTGCCGCCCCATTTCGATTCAGAGATGAGCTTTGCAATCGTGCTGGGGGGTGACGGCACGGTGCTGTCGGCCTTTCGGCAGCTGGCCCCCATTGGGGTGCCCCTGCTCACGGTCAATACGGGCCACATGGGCTTTTTGACCGAGGCCTACCTGAACCAGCTGCCCCAGGCCATGGATCAGGTGCTGGCGGGCGACTACGAAGTCGAAGAACGGGGCATGCTGGCGGTTAAGCTGTCCCACGGCGCTGACCTGGTCTGGGAAGCCCTGTGCCTGAACGAAATGGTGCTACACCGCGAGCCCTTGACCAGCATGTGCCACTTCGAGGTGGCGATTGGTCGCCACGCCCCGGTCGATATTGCCGCCGACGGCATTATTGTCTCTACGCCCACGGGGTCAACGGCTTACTCCCTCTCGGCGGGGGGCCCGGTGATTTCCCCTGGGGTGTCGGTCACACAGCTGATTCCCATTTGTCCGCATTCGCTGGCGTCGCGGGGGCTGGTGTTTCCCGATCGCGAGCAGCTGACTATCCACTCCGCTAACCCCGACCCGCTAGTCTTAATTGTGGACGGCAATGCGGGCTGCTACGTCATGCCCAAGGACCGAGTGAGCGCTTGCCGCGCCCCCTACTCGGCCCGGTTCATTCGCCTGAAGCCTCCCGAGTTCTTTACGGTGCTGCGGGAAAAGCTGGGCTGGGGGCTGCCGCATATTGCTAAGCCGACTTCGGTGGAGCTGCCGTAGGGAGTTTTGGGTAGGCGGGTGGATGGGTCGTGGTCTGGTAAGGCGGTAGGAATACCGGTCTGAGTCTTACAC
>JBARVK010000625.1:0-12807 GCA_049646225.1 Nodosilinea sp. | reverse complement strand
CATTCACGGTGGGTCTCGCTAAGGAGGTGGCCGCCGAAGGTATTCGTGTCAATGCGGTGCGGCCGGGGTTTATTGACACCGATATTCACGCCAGCGGTGGCGAACCCAATCGAATCGAGCGAGTTAAAGCGTCGGTGCCGCTGGGGCGGGGCGGGCAGGCGATCGAAGTGGCCAGGGCAATTTTGTGGCTGCTTTCAGCGGAGGCGTCCTATACAACCGGCTCATTTATTGAGGTGGCAGGCGGTAAGTAAACCGATCGCAAAAAAACGCAAAAAAACGCTTCAGTCTCGCCGCACAAAATGACGCGGATAGGCTAAGTTTAGGCCTGTGGTTTGGCCTGAAAGTGTCATGGGTTATCAGCGTTTCTTTACCGGCCTTGGCCTGGGACTCGTCCTCAGTGTATGCATCGCCTGCTCTCAGCGGGTGCTGCTGTCTGAGTCAGCCAACTCTACGCCGCCCGATGCCGGGGTCGAGCATATTTCCCCTGACCAGGCCCGCGAAGGTACAGCGGTAGCTGCAGAATCTCCTGCATCGGCTGCTCCAGTTCTCTCTGCCGCTGCCCAGGCGTGGATAGCAGAGGCTCCCAACGGTATGGCCAACCCACCCCGCAAAGATGTGCGGCTGGTGGCCATTAGCGATCTCAATGGGGCCTACGGCTCGACGGATTATGACCCAGAGGTCGATAAAGCGATCGCCCTGATGCCCTTCTGGCAGCCCGACCTGGTTGTGTGCAGCGGCGATATGGTGGCTGGGCAAAATCCGGCGCTTACTCCCGAGCAAATCACCGCCATGTGGCAAGCCTTTGACGATCACGTCGCGGCCCCCCTGCGTCAGCAGGACGTGCCCTTTGGCTTTACCATTGGCAACCACGACGCCTCCAGCGCCAGAGGGGTACACGATCAGTTTTTGTTTCAGCAGGAGCGCGACCTGGCCTCGGCCTACTGGGCCAACCCCGCTCACAGCCCTGGGGTCACCTTTATCGATCGCACCGATTTCCCCTTCTACTACACCTTCGAGCAGCAGGGCATCTTCTATATGGCTTGGGATGGCTCGTCGAGCCGCATTCCGACCGACAAGCTGGCCTGGGTTGAGCAGGCCCTGGCCAGCGACGCGGCGCAGCAGGCCAAGGCCCGCATCTTGCTGAGCCATCTGCCCCTCTACGGGGTAGCCGTGGGCCGCGACGAACCTGGCGAAGTGATGGATAACGCCGATCAGCTGCGGGCTATGCTAGAGCGCTATAGGGTCCACACCTACATCAGCGGCCACCAACACGCCTATTACCCTGGCCACCGGGGTCAGCTTCAGCTGCTGCATACCGGCATTTTGGGGTCGGGGCCCCGGCCCCTGATCGACAGCGCTCTGCCCCCCTGGAAAGTGGTGACGGTCATCGACGTTGACTTCACCGCCCCCGACCTGACCACCTACACCACCTACGACATTCAAACCCTGCGAACGATTGAATACGAGGAATTGCCCCGATTTTTAGCGGGCCACAACGGCATTGTGCTGCGCCGAGACATCAGCTACGACGAGCTGGCCCCTGACGAAACGTCGTTTTGTGAACAGCGCCTAGGGAAATCTCTCTGCACTAGCCATCTGCCCTTTCCCAAACCAAAGACCTATAGCGCCTGAGCTTTTCGGGAGCAGCCGGGCAGGGGAGCCTGGGAATGGGACGCCAGCAGCAGTCATCAGGCTCGTTTTGTGTTAGGTTAATAGAGATATATGGGCAGTTATGCCCAAGCTTTGCTGTCTGTATGTTTTTGTGCTGGCAGCTTTTTGATGGCTGTTGCTGCTCAGCAGCCTTAACGACTTTGTCTGGAACAATGGGAGGTGGCTCAAGCATTCCAGGCACTCTAACCCAATGTTTGCGGGTCTAATGACCTGCCTATTGCTTGGTTAACTAGTCCATACCCAAGGAGTAAAGAAGCGATTTCGTATGACTCAAGTCGTTGTAGGTGAAAACGAGGGCATTGAATCAGCCCTGCGCCGCTTTAAGCGGCAGGTTTCTAAAGCAGGGGTTTTTTCAGAAGTTAAGCGTCGTCGCCACTTCGAGACGCCCCAGGAAAAGCGCAAGCGCAAAGCCGTTGCGCGCCGCAAAAAGCGCTACCGTTAAGCGGCCGTTTGACATCCGTTAGGGACTACATCTCTAGGGCTAGTGCTCTGCCAGGTGGGTTCAGGCGGTCTCTCTAGGGTCTGCTTAGGGAGCCTCAAAAAAGAAACCTAAGAAAGGGATGCCCACAAGCGGCATCCCTTTTTTGCAGGTTCGGTTTTATGCGGAATCCGATTTGGCAAACCCCGATTCACAAGCAGGGATCCCAAAGGGGGTGGCAGGCTACGCCCCTGCAACTTGGGGATAATTGCTCTACGCCTCGGCATTGGCGTTGACCAGGGTCAGCAGAGGGCCAACTTGCTCTTGACCACTGACGGCCAGTTCGCTGTGGCACAGCACCACCTGCTCGGTGACTCGACCCAGCAAATCACGCAAAATGCTCTCCGGGCGATCGCGGTGCAGGTCCTCCAGATCATCTACCCGCCAGGGTCGTCCCCGGTAGGTACCCAAAAAGATCGGATAGCCAAACAGCAGATCTTCGGTGCCGCCCAGCCACCGGGGCGAACCGGCGTCGATCCAGAAGTGCCAGCGGTGGCGCAGGCGCTGCAGGCGGTACTGATACACCGTGGCGATCGTAATCACTCGCTGGCTGGGGTCAGCCGACTCCACCGGATAGGGGTCGGCAGTGACGGTGCCCTGGCGCAGCAGCAGAATAAATCGCTCCAGGGCAGGTTTGAGCAGGTGGGCCGGGGTGGTGCCCAGGGTAGGCGGAATCTGCCGCAGGCGATCTTCAATAGCCCAGTACTGCTGCGCGGTTTCCATCAGTTCGCGGAGGGCAGACAGCTGGTCGGGGGGTAGGTGGCTGCCGCCCCAGAAAAAGGTTTGAATGGCGCGGTCCAGCACGCTCACCACCCCTAGGGTCAAACGGCGCTGGCGCTGCTGGCGCTGCTGATCGATCCATTCTCGCAGGCGGGCGTAGGCTTCGGTAGCTTTGTAGCCCAGTCGATCCCAGCGTTCGAAGCGTTCGACAGGCAGCAGCTCGGGCTGCTCTAGGCTGGGGGCAAAGCAGTGGTCGACCAGCAGCTCAGCCCGCACCGGGTCAATCTGGACAGTCTCGAACCACGGCCCCATCTCCGGGGCCTGGGGTCGCTGGCTGAGCACCAGCAGCATTTCCGCCACGGTTTCGGCATCGGCCAGCTGGCCCAGCCCGGGGTAGACAAAGGTCAGCAGGGTGAGTAGGGCGCGCACCAGCGGCGAGTGAATGACCGGGCGCTGGTCGTTAAGCGAGGCCACGGGCAGACCGCGGCTGGTCAAAATCTCGGCCAGGGTGTAGCGGGCGATCGCATCGAGCCCTGGCCCAATAATGGCCACCTCGTGGGGCGCCGCCTGCCCGCTATCGACCACCTTGAAGATCTGTTCTGCCGTCTGCCGCAGCAGTTCTCCCCGCGAGACCGTTTGCAGGGTTTGAAAACAGGGGAGCGGCTCCGGCAAAGCACTCGGATCCATCACCCACTGTACGATCTGGTCGCCCCAGCGATCGCCCAGCGATTCAGGCTCGGGTTCAGGGCACTCGATCACCTGGCACTGGGGCTTCAGCCGCTGCTCTAGGGTATCGGGGTCGGCCCCCATACCCAGCCGTCCCCTGCCGTAAATATTCCAGGTCAACGCCACCGGTCGGGCCTGATCAATAAAGACCTGTAGCCACCCCGCCGCGATCGCGGGGTATTCGTCCAAATCATCGACAAAGACACCGCCGTAGCGAGCCAGCAGCTTCTCCTGGTAGAGCGGCTGGGGCAGCAGGTGCCGCCAGTACAGCTCAGTCATGACCCCGTAGGTGAGCAAACTGCGGGCTAGACACCAGTCGCGCCAGTCCACCACCGCCTCACCAATGGCTTGCCATACGGCCTCGGGAGCATAGCCCGAAGGAATACCTTCGGGCAGCAGCACCGGCAAATCTTCGGCGGGAATCTCTGCCGCCGCCGCCATTTGCAAAAAATCGAGCGATCGCCGCACGGTCTGGGCCTCGCGCCAGCCCTCAACGGTCATAGTGCCGTCGAGTAATTTATCCTGCCACAGGCCAGTAGTCAGCTCTTGCTCGTTTTCAGGGCGCAACCGCAGCGGAAACTGCGGCAGTAGCCCCAGGTGATTAACCAGCAGAGGCCAAAACAGCGTTACCTCATCTTGAATAAACCCATTGGGGGTGGTTGTCACGACGGAAACTTCAGCAGCCCGGTCGGCCAACCGGGCCGCTAGCCGCAGGCGATTATCGCCATTAGCCGCAAAAACTAAGTAGCTCTGCCCCAGGTCAAGCGGTGAACCCAGGCCAGAGCGAGGTGCCGACGCAGCACCAATTTGGTCTAGCAGCCAGGCGGTCTTACCGCTGCCCGTTGCACCTTCGAGCCACCGAGGCCAGTCTGCCATGGCGTCTTAGAGACATTACTCGTCTAGGCTACGATACCGAGATTGCCACCACCATCAGCCCGACCACCAGCGCCAGCCCCACACCACCTAAAATGATGTAGTTGCGCTTTTGAGAAGCGGTAGGCGGCTCAGCCTCGTACATCTTGGGCTCGGTGGCAAAGTTATTGAGGCGACCGCCCTCTTCGGTGGTGTAAGGCATTGCTAAACGTCCTTCGTAAAAATTGACCAACTTTAAAAGAAGGTTACCCGATGAGGGCCTCCCCTGGGTACCCCCCTGATCGCCAATCGACCCAGGGAGAGATTAGAGACGATTAAGAGAGCCGTGCAGGCTGAATACAGAAGCCAGGTTGAGCACACCCCTTAGCAAGGCCCTAAATTCAGGTCGATCAGCTCTCCTACCCGGGGGTTGAGGACTTGAGTAGCTAAACCTTTTTGAGCGATCGCAGCCTGCAGCGCCCGAGGGTTACCCACGGCCTGCAACCAATCCACGATCAACCCGCTATAGGCAACCGCACCGGCATCAGCGGTGGGCAGCAAAACCTGCGGCCGCAGCCAGTCCACCAGTTCCAGCGCCCCCTTTTGGCCACGAATAATGGGGCCAACCAGCGGTAGGGCCAGATCCAGCACCGGCGTAATCACCACGTCTACTGGGCTTTCCTGCTTCAGGTCGGCCTGGTGAAAGCCGTGAGGTTCATAGAAGACAGAATTCCCCGTTTTACCGTCGCGCAGAATATAGCCATTTTCAACCCGCAGAGGTCCCATGGGGGTGCCGGGTACGGCTTTGATGGTGATCTGCTCAGCTAGGGTAAAGGTTTCGCCGGGGTTGAGGGTCGTGACCTGGCTATAACCCAGCCCTTCAGCCACCTTAGCCGCACTAGGGGAACCAACCACCGGAGTAGCGTGATCGAGCGCCTTTAGGGTCGGCGGGTGGGCATGGTCTTCCAGCCCCTGGCTCAGCAAAATTAAGTCGATCGCCTCAGGCAGCGGCTGAGGCTGGGGGTGCTCGCCCTTAAACAGCCAGGGCTGCTGGCCAAACACTAACTCACCCACCAGCCAGGGATCAACCAAAATACGCTGCCCCCCCAGGGTCAGCAGCCAGGAATTACTGTCGAGCCAAGTGGCATCCATGGGCAGGGTCTCGATGAAAGGGCTGGCTTACATTGTAACGAATTCTTTACACGTCTTTACGCGATAGAACTACCGCAGATTAGCTGGTTAAAGCGGGTAAATAGCCCGCTTACCCGTGGCAACATCAGATCCCACCTCGCTCGTTTCTGCCCTGCAAAATCTCCTGAAATTGTGTAAATACTCTGATCCCCGTATAATCCGTCTTGGTTTGAGGGTCAGCGTTTACTGCCGTTCTTCTGTCTAGTTTTGTCTATGGCTCGTCGTCACATCAAGCCTTACACCGTGCTAATTACGGCAACTGGCAAAGCTCCGATCACGCTCAGCCTGCGACCAGTGCCGTTACTGGTAGGTTTGGCGGTGCTGGTGGGGCTACCGATCGCCTGGATTGGGGCCCTGTTTTACCAAAATGTGCAGCTAGCCGAGCGCAACCAAAACTTGGCTGAAACGGCCAGCGAAGTCCTCACTGAGCTAGACGCCATTGGCAATGAAATTGAGGTGCTCAAGACCCGCGCCGGCCTGCCTGACCAACCCGTTGATTACACCCGTCGGTCCCGCGATAGTAACGATCTATCTCGCGGTGGCGTCGCTGAAGCAGCCCCCGCTGAGATCATGTTTGATGAAGCGACTCGGCAGCTCCCAGGGCTAGAGAAGATGCTCTCGATTGCGGTCAAGCCTGCCCTAGAAAAAACCTTAGCGTCCGAGGCAGAACAGGCAGCGGCCTTCCCCAGCGGCAAACCAATCCGCGACACCCCTTCTGTATCTTCAGAATTTGGCCTGCGCCCCAACCCCTTTGGCGCTCGCAGCTACGAAATGCACGAGGGTATTGATTTTTCCGGGCCTGTAGGTAAACCCATCCTGGCCACTGCCGAAGGGGTAGTGGTCAAAGCCGAGTACAACGGCGGCTACGGCAACCACGTCAGAATTGACCACGGCTACAACTACGAGACCCTCTACGCCCACCTGTCTAAGCTAGAGGTGAAAATTGGCGATCGCATCAAGCGGGGTGACATATTGGGCTACTTGGGCAGCACCGGGCGATCGTCGGGGCCGCACCTGCACTACGGCATCTATCGCAATGGCCAGGCGGTGAATCCTCGCTATTATTTGAAGCTTGAGGAAACTAGATAGTAGGATCGGTAAAACTACCTGGGCCAGCGCTGGCATTACCGATATGGGCAACACCTTTGGTCATTTATTTCGCATCACCACCTTCGGCGAATCCCACGGTGGTGGGGTAGGGGTGGTCATTGACGGCTGCCCGCCGCGCCTGGCCATCTCCGCTGAAGAGATTCAGGCCGAGCTAGACCGCCGCCGCCCTGGCCAAAGCAAAATCACGACCCCGCGCAAAGAGAGCGATCGCTGCGAAATTCTCTCTGGAGTATTTGAGGGTCAAACCCTGGGGACGCCCATCTCAATTTTGGTACCCAATCAAAACACTCGTCCGCAAGACTACAGCGAGATGGTCACCACCTATCGCCCCTCCCACGCCGATGCCACCTACGACGCCAAGTACGGCCTGCGCAACTACCAGGGGGGCGGGCGATCGTCGGCCAGAGAAACCATTGGCCGGGTGGCAGCGGGGGCGATCGCCAAGAAAATTCTGAGACAGGTCGCGGGTACCGAGATCATCGGCTACGTCAAGCGCATTCAAGACCTGGAAGGCACCGTGGACCCCGCCACCGTCACCCTGGAACAGGTCGAAAGCAACATTGTGCGCTGCCCCGATACCGAGGCCGCCCAGGGCATGATCGACCGCATCGAAGCCATTCGCGACCAGGGCGACTCCATCGGCGGCGTGGTGGAATGTGTGGCCCGAGGGGTTCGCATTGGGCTGGGGTCTCCCGTCTTCGACAAGCTGGAAGCCGACCTGGCCAAGGGCGTGATGTCCCTACCCGCCAGCAAGGGGTTTGAAATCGGCTCTGGCTTTGCCGGTACCCTACTCACCGGCAGCCAGCACAACGACGAATTTTACACCGACGAAAGCGGCACCCTACGCACCCGCACTAACCGCTCCGGCGGTACCCAGGGCGGCATTACCAACGGTGAAAACGTGATTATTCGCGTTGCCTTTAAGCCTACCGCCACCATTCGCAAGGCCCAAAATACCGTCACCAATACCGGCGAAGCTACGGTGCTAGCCGCGCGCGGTCGCCACGATCCCTGCGTACTGCCCCGCGCCGTACCCATGGTCGAAGCCATGGTCGCCCTAGTGCTGTGCGACCACCTGCTGCGCCACCACGGCCAGTGCGAGCTGTTTTAGCATGAAAATCACCGACCTCAACCAGGTCCCTGAAGAGGCCGTCTCCCACAACCCGGCGATTAAAAAGCGGGTGCTGCTGCGATCGCACGATCTGCCCCACCTGACCAATTTTGCCCAGGCCCGCTTTGCCCCTGGTCAGGTCGCCAATGGCCACAGCCATACCGATATGGCCGAGGTCTTCTTCGTCGAATCGGGCTACGGCACCATCACCGTTGATGGCCAAGCCTACCCCCTCGCCCCCGGCACCTGCACTGCCGTAGAACCCGGCGAACACCACGAAGTCGCCAACATCGGCACCACAGACCTGGTTCTCACCTACTTCGGTCTCCAACTTTAGGGACAAGCCCAGGTTGTGAATGCTCGAATTTGAATTGGCGTTTCAGGCTAAACCCCGATCGCCTATCTCGGTTGGGTAAGGGCAAACAGTTGTTTGCCCTTACCGAATGGATTACTCACTTACCACTCCTGCCGCAAACACGCGGCCAATCACCTCCTCCACGGGCGGGTCGCTGACGGTCAAATCCTGCACGTCTAGATCTCCCAACAGCTGGCTCACGGTTTGGGTTAGCGCTTCGCGGCGCACAATCAGCCGGGCGGTACAGCCCTCTAGCGATTCCAGTTCGCCGTAGCGGCTCAGGGTAGTGGCCTCACATTGGGTAGCCAGATCTACGGTTACTTCTCGATAGGGGGCGAAGCGATCGAGCAGTCCCCCCAGGCTGCCGTCATAGATCATCCGCCCCTGGTAAATCAGCAGCACCCGCTGGCACAGGGCAGTAATGTCAGCCATATAATGGCTGGTCAGCAAAATGGTGGCCTGGTAGCGGCGGTTGTAGTCACGCAAAAACTCACGCACGGCTACCTGGGCGTTGACGTCTAAGCCCAGGGTCGGTTCGTCGAGAAACAAGACTTGGGGACGGTGCAGCAGAGCCGCCATCATCTCAGCCTTCATGCGCTCGCCTAGAGACAGCTTGCGCACCGGCTGATTGAGCTTGCCCTGAAGGGCGAGCATCTCGGTCAACTCGTCTACCCGGTAGTGAAATTCTTTATCGGAGAGGCCGTAGATAGCTGCGTTGATGCGCAGCGAGTCGAGGGCGGGTAAGTCCCACAGCAGCTGCTGTTTTTGCCCCATCACCAGCGTAATATCCTGCAAAAACTTGGCCCGGCGCTGAAAGGGCACTTGGTCACCCACCCGTACGGTACCGGCAGAGGGATGAATCAGCCCGGTTAACATCTTAAGCGTGGTGGTTTTGCCCGCCCCGTTCGGCCCCAAAAACCCCACGATTTCTCCTGGCTCAATATGAAATGAGATGGCTTGCACCGCCTCTACCATGCGGTACTGACGGCGCAAAAAGTGCCGTAGGGTGCCCCCCAACCCCGATTCTTTAACGGCTACGGGATAGCGCTTGCTGAGCTGATTAACATCAATGCTGGGCATAGGGATCGGGCGTGAGTTGACGGCAGAAAAAGCACTGGGCCAATGAAGGCCCTAGAGTTTCACTTTACCGCCAACCCCCTGCTTCAGGCCGTTTGATCGGCCCGACCTGCCTCACACTGAGGCCCAAAGCCTCCAGAGCCAGCATTGTTTGGCAGACATAGAGCCAGTTTCCTCAGCCCCCCGGCAGTCACAATGGCCGCTAACCTTAGGCCTCTGAGTACTCGTTAACGACCCGGCGCAAAAAGTGAAGGCGCTCGTTGAGCCCCATGGTATTGAGTCGGGCAAGCAGCGCCTGAGTTCTAGCCGAGCCATTTTGGCAGGTGGTCAGGGGCAGACGACTGGCCGGCATTTGGTGGAACAGGCGATGCCAGAAGGCCAGCTTCATGTTGGTGTTGAGGGCCTGGTAGACGACGGTAAAGCGAGTATCGGCCCCGGCCAGAATATCGCGCAAAATCGCCGTCTGATCGTCGCGGTCGAGCTGCTGAATCTGGTTGAGCAGCTGCTGCACCGCCTGGGAAAACAACGCTACCGGGGCAATGGCCGCAAAGGCCTGGCCTAGCGTATCGTAGGTGTGCCAGAGAACGGCAATTTTGCAGTCTACATCAACCGCTTCAAAGGCCTGAACGGTTTGCTCAAATTGGAGGCGAATATCAATAGCAGTCATGGCCGGGATCCTCAAGGGGTTTGTTATGGGTTGGACGCAGAATGCGACAGCATGGCTGGGGGCACACTGTCGAACGTGTCGCGATCGCAGGGATACGGTCTCCCGCTCCCGTCTGCTGGAGCTAAAACAATGTCTTTAAGGCGTTGAAATTGAAAAAACGAAGAAGAAAGGGGATCAATACAGCTAGTCTTGCCGTCTATTTATATTGATCCCTGCCCTTTTTGAATAAGAAGCGTTTCTTCCAGGTTTCTTTTGATTTAAAGCTTAGCCAGGGGAAACCATGATGCGTATCCTCCCCAAGATAAGAAAATCCCGTCCAGTCAATGGATTGTTGACAGAGCCGTAGCCATTGTCTTTTAAGATTTAGTTACATAGTCAGGGCCACCAGGCGGATGGCTATGGTTGATGGAGGGGCAATCTTGCTCAGGCCATGGCTGGAAGTGCCGTTCTCTAGCGTTATGAGGGCAATTCTGATGTTTAAACGTAAATCGGCTCCGCTATTGACTTACTTGAGTCAAAAGACTGAGTTTGAGGGGGTGCTCCACGCCGAAGGAATGCTGCGTGTGGACGGCGTTATCCACGGCACAGTCGATATAAAAGGCGATCTTGAGATCTCCTCGTCAGGGCTAATCGAAGGGCCGGAAGTCAGGGCTCAAAATATCGTGGTGCAGGGGGTACTTAAGGCGCGAGTCTTTGCTGAAGGCAAGCTCACCCTCAGCCGCACGGCCCGTCTAGAGGGGGATGTGGTAGCGGGTGCCCTGGAAATAGAGCCAGGAGCTTACTACACCGGCTACATCGAGACCCGCGATGCCAAATCGCTGCCCCCGGCCCGAGAGGTGCCCGAACTCTACGGCACGACTGAACTTTAGCCCACCACTAGGCCAGGGCGATTAGTCGCGCATGAGCCAGGTGATGACGACTAAGGCGATGCCGCCCAGCAGCCAGGGCGACGGTAACAGCAGTTCGCCCAGATGGGTCAGGTTGTCAACCGTATGGGCAATCGCCCAGGTGCCGATAATACAGATCAGCAGCAATATCAGTTCCATGGCTGGTGCCTCCTGGGAGCCACGGCTAGATAGCGGCGGCTAGTCAACGGGATAGATAGAGACAGTTTTAACTTCTGTCTATTATGGCGGCCTGCGACGGCCCGCACCCAGCATCATAGAAATGAACCGTAGAAAGATAGGGCATAACGATGAAAACTCAGCAGCGGAGGACGATCGCCCTGGTTGCCAGTTTAGCGATGGGTACCGTGGTCGCCCTGCCGACCCTAGCTCAGCAGGCTAATTTTGAATCGTTTACGCTATCTGAGTCTACCCCTACCGCCAGCGTCAGCGGCTTTACTAATGGCATTTCTGCGCTGTCTAATCTAGCTGGGCGCGATCGCAACGGCACCATCTGCACCGGCTTTGCCGACACCAACCCCGACCATACTATGGTCTTACAGCAAGACATTGCCGCCCTCACCCTTCAGGTCAACAGCGGTGGTAACGACACCAGTCTGTTGGTACAGGGGCCCGACGGCACCGTTCGCTGTGGAGAAGACACCGATCGCCGTAACCCCGATGCTTACATCCAGGACCAAAACTGGTCGGCGGGCACCTATCGCATCTGGGTAGGGTCCCACAATCAGGGACAGCGCTACAGCTATTCTCTCAGCGTGAGCCCATAGCCGGGTCGAACGAACCGATCTCACGCCCAGAGTCCTACCCAAGAGTAGGTGTTGGGCAGGGGCAACCCCACGCTAGGATGATAAGGCTGCCATTCCCCTTGTTGCCCGTGCTCAAGACTCTGCTTGCCGACTTCCGCATCGTTTTCGAGCGTGACCCAGCGGCCCGCAACTGGTTAGAGGTCTTAACCTGCTACCCTGGCTTCCATGCTCTGGCACTGCATCGATTTAGCCACTGGCTCTGGCACTTGGGCCTGCCGGTCATTCCCCGCCTGATCTCCCACCTGGCCCGGTTTCTAACCGGCATCGAAATTCACCCCGGTGCTACCATCGGCAGAGCCGTTTTTATTGACCACGGCATGGGAGTGGTGATTGGTGAGACCGCTATTGTGGGCGACTACGCGCTCATCTACCAGGGCGTTACCTTGGGCGGCACTGGTAAGGAACTCGGCAAGCGTCACCCCACCCTAGGTGACAACGTCGTTGTCGGGGCCGGGGCCAAAGTACTGGGCAATATTTACGTGGGCCACAACGTACGCATTGGGGCGGGGTCAGTCGTGCTGCGGGAAGTCCCCTCCGACTGCACCGTCGTCGGAGTACCTGGCCGGGTCGTATACCGCGCCGGAGAACGGGTCGACCCCCTGGAACACGGCAGTCTACCTGACTCCGAGGCCCAGGTGATTCGGGCCCTCCTCGATCGCATCGAATCCTTAGAAAAAGAGGTGCAGGCAATCGGTCAAGTCCGTCTTACTCCAGTCCTAGTTGGGGCCAAGCACGCCCAAGACAGCACCTACTGCCGCCTGCAAGATCGCGTCATTGAAGAATTTCTAGACGGCAGCGGCATTTAGCCATCAATATATAAAGGTTCCATCACACAAGATATGACCTCACCGTGCCGATCCAATCCTGGCCGCCGTCTAACGCTCAGCCACAAAAACTACCGCTGCGCGCCGAAAAAATCGCCAGCCCCTATCCAACTAAGTGAATAAGATAGCCGAAATAGTAGTTTATTTGTTCTATACGCTCGGTCTCTACATCGGCCCGAACACTGATTTAGAATATTGTTTTATGCCCGCAACTTAGGCTTTTCGGCTGATCGTGCCGCTACTTTCAAAAGTTGGGGTGGTACATCACCTGATATTGCAGTTAAAATTGAAAAGCCTCGGCTCCGCTAATGTAC
>JBARVK010000624.1:0-2682 GCA_049646225.1 Nodosilinea sp. | reverse complement strand
ATGTAAGAGCTGGAGTCAGGCCTAACGAGGAGCAGGGGTCGACGCGGCAGCTAGCAGGGTTTCGGCATCTTCGGCGGTCAGGGGTCGGCCAAGCCAGTATCCCTGGGCCAGCTCACAGCCCAGACGATGGAGTTGCTCAAACTGAGTTTGGGTTTCAACCCCCTCGGCGATCGCCGCTAGGCCCAGCCGATTGCTGAGGGTGATGATGGTTTCGACAATATCGGAATTACGGCGGCTGGCCTCCATCGTCATTACAAAGGAACGATCGATTTTAAGGGCATCGACAGGGAGCTGGTGCAGGTAGCTAAGCGACGAGTAGCCGGTACCAAAATCGTCGATGGTGACGTGAACGCCGCAGGATTTGAGCTTCTGTAAAATAACGACCATCGACTGGATGTCTTCAATGAGTGTACTTTCGGTGATTTCGAGGTTGAGGTGGTGACCCTGCAGCCGAGTGCTGGCCAAAATGCTGGAGAGGTCACTGAGCAGGTCGCTCCGCAGTAAATCGTTGACCGAAAAATTAATACTCACCGTGAGGTCAGCCCGGTGCGGGTAGCGCTGGTGCCAAAGGGCCAGCTGCTGGGTAGCCTGGGTCAAGACCCAGCGATCGAGGGGGACAATCAGCCCGGTTTCTTCGGCCACGGGAATAAAGCTGTCGGGGGTGATAAACCCGCGCTCGGGGTGCTGCCATCGAACCAGCGCCTCAAAGCCCGCAATTTCACGGGTTTCTAAGTAAAAAATAGGCTGGTAATAGAGCACCATCTGCCCTTGGTCAATGGCGTCGTGCAGCTCTTGCTCCAGCCGAAGGCGCTGAAGGGCTTGCAAATGCATCGACTCGTTGAAGACCACATAGCGCCCCCGCCCCTGGGCCTTAGCCCGATACATAGCGATGTCGGCATCCCTCAGCGGCTCAGACGGGGTCTGATAGTCGCTGGTACCCACCACAATGCCTACGCTGGCATTGAGAAACACGTTGTGCCCACCATTGACGGCCAACGGTTCTTGCATTTCCTGCAGCAGGCGCTCGGCAATGCGCAATGGCTCTTGCAGCGTGCTGACGTCTTCGAGCAGCAGCACAAACTCGTCGCCCCCCAGACGCGCCGCCAGATCGGTGGTGCGAATCAGCGATCGCAGTTTTTGAGCCACATGTACCAGTACCTCATCTCCGGCCAGGTGCCCCAGGCTGTCGTTGATCACCTTAAAGTGGTCTAAATCGAGAAAAAGAACCGCAAACCGCTGCTGGTGGCGGTGGCAGCGCCGAATCGCCAAGTCGAGCCGCTCCATGAGAAAGTGGCGGTTGGGCAGCTGAGTAAGCGTATCGTGGAGGCTGTTGAACAGCATCTGATCGGCCACTCGGCGGTGCTCGGCCTCAGCCAGGCGGCGCTCGGTAATGTCGGTATAGGTGCCGCTCATGCGCAGGGGCTGACCGGCAGCATCCCACTCAACCACCTTGCCTCGATCGAGTATCCATATCCAGCGGCCCTGGCGGTGGCGGAGGCGAAATTCGCATTCGTAGCTGAGGGCTTTGCCATCGAAGTGACGCTTGAGCGCCACGTTTTTACGGCTCCAGTCGTCGGGGTGGACAAACCGCTGCCAGGTATCGATGCGGGCTGGGTGAATGTCGCTAGGGCCATAGCCCATCAGAGCCGCGCAGCGATCGCTGGTCCAGACTTCCCCGGTTTGCACCTGCCAGTCCCAGATGCCAATGCCAGAGCCTTCGATGGCTAAATGCAGCAGTTCTCTAGTGCGCTCAAGCTCCGCCAGGGCGATGCGGCGATCGCGGCGGCTCTGGGCCTCTCGCACCTCCCGTCGGACGGCTTCTACCAGCCGAGAGAGGTTTTCTTTCATGACGTAGTCGTGGGCCCCAGCCCGCATCATTTCTACGGCGGTGGCCTCGCCAACGGTGCCCGATACAACAATAAAGGGCAGATCGTAGGCACCCTGCTGCAAAATTTCTAGGGCCGCCGGAGCCGTAAACTGAGGCATCTGATAGTCAGAAAACACCACGTCCCAGTCGCCCGAGTCGAGGGCGGCGCGAAAGTCATCTGCCGTCTGCACCTGAACCCAGACCGGGTTAAACCCAGACCGACGTAGCTCCCGCAGCAGCAGCAGCCGATCGTCGTCGGAGTCTTCTACGATTAGCGCCCGCAGCGGTTCAGAAGCAGTCATAGTAGAGTCGGTGGGATCTCATTTATCAATACCCAATACAGACTGAGTTGGCGCACAGCTTCGGTAAATTCGTCAACGTTTACAGGCTTGCGCACATAGCTATTAGCTCCCAAGCTGTAGCTTTCAATCATATCGCGGTCTTCACTCGACGAGGTTAGGACTACAACGGGCAAGAGGCGGGTGCGATCGCAGGCGCGAAGCTGCCGCAGCACCTCTAGCCCGTCAACCTTGGGCAGCTTGAGGTCAAGCAGTACTACGCAGGGCAGCGGGCCGGGGCCAAACATCTGTTGCAGGGCCTCTTCTCCGTTGCGGGCCACCACCACCGGGTTGGCCAGGTGGCCCCGATGCAGGGCACGCAGGGTGAGTCGCTCGTCATCGGGGTTGTCTTCAACCAGCAAAATAGGACGCAATGGCGTCATTAGAGCCTCTCTGTCTCAGGGGCACCGGGCAGGGTGAAATAGAACGTTGCTCCCCGATCTACGGCGGCCTCGGCCCAAACCCGCCCGCCCTGGC